>JANLRE010000907.1:0-1875 GCA_031368205.1 Fimbriiglobus sp.
GCGCAGAGAAGAAAACTTTTTGGATTTTCTTCTCTGCGCTCTCTGCGACTCTGCGACGCTGCGGTGAAAATCTGATGGCTTTACTTCTTCTCCGCTCCGATTAGGTTGAGCAACCGTCCAGGGACGTAGACCACTTTTTTCACGTCGCTGGCGCTCAGGTAGCGGGCGATGTCGGGTAGTGCAAGGGCGGCGGCTTGGACGGCGTTTTGGGTTGCTTCGCGCGGGACGTTGATGCGGCCCCGGAACTTGCCGTTCACTTGCACGCCGATTTCGACCGCTTCTTCCACTACCATCGCGGGGTCGAACTGCGGCCACTTGGATTTGAAAACGCTCTCCTTGTGACCCAGGTAGACGCGCCACAACTCTTCGCCAATGTGCGGGGCGATCGGGGCGAGTAGCTGCACGAACTTCGCGGCAGAGTCGTGCGTCATTGGGGTGTCGGAGAGTGCCTTCCAGAACGACATGAGCGAACTCACCGCCGTGTTGAACTCGATGTCCGCGAGTTGCCGATCGACGCTTTGAATCGCGCGGTGCAGGTGCCGCGTGACTTCTGGCGGTTCAGTCGCGGCGCTGATGTTCGCGGGCTTCTGGTAGTACGCGAACACCCGGCGCAGGAAGCGGTTGGGGCCTTCGATTTGTTCGGGATCCCACTCGCTGGCCGCGCCGAACGGTCCGAGGAACATCAGGAACATGCGGAACACGTCGCACCCGTACTCGTCGATCACCGGGTCCGGGCTGACGGCGTTGCCGCGACTCTTGCTCATCTTGTAACTGCGTCCGTCAACGACGATGCTTTCGTCCGCTTTCAGCCGGAAGGCGCCCTTCGTTTTGTGAACATCCGCCTTGTCTACTTTCACGCCCTCGACCCGCTCCTTCGTCGCCTTCACGGTCGCCGCCAGGAACTTGACCTCGTGTTCGCCGACGGTCCGGGCTTCCTCGCGGATTTGCGTCACGTCGGCGGCGCTGACGGGTTTCCCGTCGGCAGTCTTGAACAGGCTGAACTCTTTTTCACCCTGAACCAAGCCCTGGTGAACCATGCGTTCGTAGGGTTCCGGCGTGGACACCAGCCCGGCGTCGGCCAGTACCATCGACACAAAGCGGGCATAAATCAGGTGCTTCGTCGCGTGTTCCGCCCCGCCGATGTACGTCCGCACCGGCATCCACTTCGCCTCGATGTCCTTCGGCACGAAGATTTCGCTGTTGCCCTCGGCCAAGTAGCGGAAGCTGTAGAAACTGCTGCACACGAACGTGTCCATCGTGTCGAGTTCCGGCCGCCAGCCTTTGCCGAAGATGCGCTCCGTGCGTTCGACCAGTTCCTTCGATTCGCCCAGCGGCGACGTGCCCTTCGGCTGGAAGTTCACCACGTCGGTCGGCAACAGCCACGGCAGATTTTCGTCCGGGACCGGGTGCGGGTTGCCGTCGGGGTCATACACGATCGGGATCGGCGCGCCCCAATAGCGTTGGCGGCTGATGCCCCAATCGCGCAGGCGATATTGCGTCGTCTCCCGCCCGTAGCCCTTCGCTTTAATGTGGTCCATGACGGCTTGACGCGATTGGTCCCACCGCAGCCCGCGAACCTCGGCAGGTTCGGTCAAAATGCCGTCGTCTTCGAGGTAATGTTCTTCAATCTTGGCGACCCGTGCCGCCCGTTCGGGGTCGCTCGGCAGCATTGCCACCTTCAGCGGGATGCCGTATTTCTTGGCGAACTTGTAATCGCGTTCGTCGTGGGCGGAGCAGTTCACCCAGCCGGTGCCGTAGTCCGCCTTGGCATACGACGCCACCCAGATCGGCAGGTCGCCGGTACCGAACGGGTTGTCCACGTACCGCCCGGTGAAGATACCATCGACATCCTTGTCCACGGTATGCGGGTTCAGC
>JANLRE010000934.1:0-12034 GCA_031368205.1 Fimbriiglobus sp.
CCCCCCGCAGCCGGGGGGAGACAGTAATCTGACTCCCTCCCCGCTTGCGGGGAGGGCTTGGGTGGGGTCGAGACTGCCACCCTCGCTCGGCAGGGAGTCGGTCAGCCCCCCCTTAATCCCCCCGCAGACGGGGGGAGACAAGAATCTGGCTCCCTCCCCGCTTGCGGGGAGGGCTGGGGTGGGGTCAAGACTGCCACCCCCCTTAATCCCCCCGCAGACGGGGGGAGACAGGAGTCGTAATTCCGGCGTAGTGGGGTCCACGCCGATGAGGTCGGTGATGTCCAGCAACCCGACGGGCCGTCCTTCTTCGTCGATGATGGGGAGTTCGCTAATTTTGCGGGTCCGGAGCAACTCCATCGCTTCGCCCATGCGGGCGGTGCGGAGCAGTGTGATCGGGTTTGCCGTCATCACGCCGGCAATCGGTTGGTCGAACGCCCCATCGGCGTGGTTTTCAAACAGCCGCGCCAGGTCGCTATCGGTGAACAGGCCGCTCAGTTTCCCGGCGTCGTCCACGAGCATCACCGCCCCGGTGCGACGACCACGATGCCGGACCTTGGCGAAGACTTGCCGAACCGTGTCATCCGCACTGGCGAGCCGCAATTCGGAACTGCGCCGCATGTACACTTCCACACTGGCGAGCTTCCGCCCCAGTGTTCCCGCAGGGTGAAACTTCGCAAACTCCTCCGCCGTAAATTGCCGCAGTTCGCTGAGGGTGAACGCAATCGCGTCGCCCAAGGCCAACATGACTGTCGTGCTGGTACTCGGCGCCAAACTGAGCGGACAGGCTTCGGTAATCGGGCCGTACACCACGGCGGCGTCGGCGGACTTGGCCAGTGTGCCGTGGGCGTTCCCGGTAATCGCCGTGACCGCCGCCGCCAACGACCGCAACGGCGTCAGCAACCGCAACAGTTCTTCGCTCTCGCCACTATGAGATAACAACAACGCCACGTCGTCCGGATGCACCATCCCCAAATCGCCGTGAACCGCCCGAGTTGCGTCCAACAAGTACGCCCGCGTGCCGGTCGAGTTGAGCGTCCCCACCAACTTCTGCCCCACGTCCGCCGACTTGCCAATCCCCGTCACCGCAACCCGCCCCGTACACCGCCCCAACTTTTCGACTAACCGCTCGAACGAATCGTCCAACCGCGCCGCCACCAACAGCAACGAAGCCCCCTCCGCCTCCAGTACCCGCCGGGCAAACGCCACGCGATCAAACCCCGGTTCCGTGCGAATCGCCGGTACTGTCATCGTGAAACCCCAGACACGTGGTGAGCGGGGAACTATATCCTGAGACTATCACCGTGGGCAAGCGGAGAACGGGCTGAGTTCGGTTGAATGCATCCTTTTTAGACAAAGTGGGGCAGCGTCTAGAAGACACTGTACGCTTCACTGGCAAGGTGTTATTACTGTTTCGGATGTATTCATTGCTTGGTAGACTGGGAAGGGATTCGTCATGCCGTTGACCGCCTATGCGCCAGGGGATCTCGAACGGTATCGAAGGCATGACCGGAGTGCCGCCTTTTCGGCCACCATCGCAGCAGGCGTCTATGTTTACGTTCAGGACTGTGCCGGTGTCGTTTGGGTCGGTCCGGACGGTCCCCATATGCATCCGCGTGTCCTGGGCGGGGCACGGCCTGCCGGTGCCGCTGGCGAACTTACTCTCGCCGCCAACGGGGAAGTGCTTTTGATCAACAATTTATCCGGTACCTTTCGATGCCACCCTGACAGTTTATTACTGGCTGTCGGAGGAATCATCGCCCAAGGCGGTCGGTGTTTGGCCGACGCGATTACCCGTTATGAGGTTTAACATGGAACACCAACAACTCATTAGTCCAGACAAACAGGCCGTCGTGACTCTCCTGTCAGGAGAGTACCGAGTGAGATTGGTGGTCGGGTTAGCCGATGAATTCACTGGTGGAGAGGTAGTGCAGTTCTCGCCCGGAGCGTTGGTTTCGCTCGAAGGCGCTGATACTCTTGCTGCTTACTACACCCGCAAGAACTGGGCGAGCGGCATCATGAGCGGGACACTGTATGCATTTCGCGCTCTGGATATTCCGCGACAAATACTCGTAGTGCGCGAACTCTCCGGTCGTTTGCGGGCCAGCGACATGGACGCACTGGCCACCGGGTCCGCAATCGCAATCGCCAAACTCGTTGACAAGGATTTAGCTTGGCAACCTCCCGAAGGGTGGTCCATTCAAACCGAAGTAACCGAACGATCGCGTTTAATTGCCAATCGAGCGAACCCGGAAGATTTAGCCACTTCGAGAAACTTAGAAAGCGTGCGGAGTCTTCAGCGTCTGCACGAACTACGGTCATTGAGTTCGGCGGAACTCCTACTGCTCGTCACATTAGATAAGGTTGAGCGAGAGTTGTCAGCCGAAGACATTCGCTTGATCCATGACATTGCCACCCAACGATCAGAGGCCGGCGTCGAGGAGGCTGGTGTTCTCGCCGAAGTGGACACGAATCAAGCAAGTTAGACGAACATCAGCTCCAAATCCGCACCACAATCTTGCTATCTTGAAGCAATAGTTCACCAGCCTGATCGGCTTACTGATGCGCGGGTATTGCCGGAAAATTTCCCGCTAGGGGTGGGGTGGAAGTCGTTTCTTCCAGCAAAGTCGGACCCTGCCTCAATTCTTAATCACATCCGGCAGTACATCAGGGCAATTCCATTATTCATATTCCATCTAAGAATCCGGTCGGGATTGTGGGGGTGGGGTTGAGTTTGTATATTTTCACTCTTTCAGGGTTGTTCGGCATGCGGTTCCATTTGGTGGATCGAATTGATGCGCACGAGCCGGGGAAGTTTTTGCGCGGGTGCAAGTTCCTGGCGTTGGGCGAGGAGTACTTGGCGGACCACTTTCCGCGATTTCCGGTCATGCCGGGGGTGCTGATGCTGCAAGCACTCAGCGAAGCGGCGGCGTGGCTTTGGCGCGCAAGTTCGGGGTACCAACACAGTGTGATCGTGTTGCGGGAAGTGAAGAACGTGAAGTACGGCTCGTTCATGTTGCCCGGTCGGCGGATGGACATTGCGGTCGATTGGTACAAGCAAGATGGGGATTTTGTGACTTTCCGGGGCAAGGGTGCCGATGACGCGGGGCAACAAACCGTCTCGGCGCAGTTTGTGTTGCATGGCTACAACCTCAGTGATCGTGGCCCGGCGGGTGTGAACGCGGATGAACAGATTCGCACGCACTTGAAAGCTCGCTGGGCGCTGCTGACGGGCGAACTACGAACTTAGTTAACCACTGAAGAAGAATCTCACGCAGAGCCGCAAAGACGCAGAGAAAGAAAATAACTGTTTTGGATTTCTCAGTATTCGATGCGTCTCTGTCATGAGCTTGGATTTGGATACCAGAAATCTCTTCACCTTTACCGAAACGGCATCATGTTCAGCAATCAAGTGGCGATCGTGACGGGTGGTAGTCGGGGGATCGGCAAGGCCATCGTCTTGGCACTCGCCAAGCAGGGGGCGAAGGTCGCCTTTGTTTACCGGGGCAATGTTGCTGCCGCGACTGAACTCGAAGCGGAAGTGGCCAAGCTCGGTGGCACAGCGAAGGCGTGGCAAGGCGATGTTGCCGATCCGGCGACGGCGGGTCAGGTTGTTGCGGGTGTGCTGGCGGATTGGGGCCGCGTCGATATTCTGGTTAATAATGCCGGTGTGATTCGGGACGGCTTGTTCGTCCGAATGGAACCGCAGGCGTGGAAAGAAGTGCTTTCGACGAACCTTGATGGCACCTTTTACTTTTGCAAAGCGGTCGCGGAACTGATGGTTTTCAAGCAACGCTCCGGGCGAATTGTGAACATCTCCAGTGTTGCCGGGACGCACGTGAACGCGGGGCAGGCGAACTACTCCGCGAGCAAGTGTGCGGTGAATTCGCTGACGAAAGTCCTGGCCATCGAGATGGGCAAACGCGGCATCACGGTCAACGCCGTGGCGCCGGGGTTCATCGAAACGGACATGAGCGAAGCGGTGCGGAACAAGGCCGGCGACATCATCAAAAAGGCGGTTCCCCTGAACCGTCTGGGCCAACCCGATGACATTGCGAACGTCGTGCTGTTTCTGTGCAGCCCGGCGGCTTCATACATTACTGGTCAGGTGATTACAGTTGACGGAGGCTTGAGCCTCGGAGCGGCGATCGGCTAACCCGGAATTTCCACCACGAATCAGACGAATAATACGAATAATGAAAATCAGCCAATGAGTCGGAGGCGGGATCACCGATCCTTAAGCATGAATCACTAGTCTTAAAAATCTTGATTGATTCGTTTGATTCGTCCGATTCGTGGTGAACGAATTTCAGGCCAACCGGGGTTCGTTCTCTCTCTTCAATACTGGTCGATGACTTTGGCGACGATGGGTGCGGAGGTAGCCCCACAATGACAAACGACGAAATCTTCAAAACAGTCCGGACTTTGCTCGTGGATGCGCTCAGCGTTGATGACGACGAGATCAACCCGCAAGCCCGCCTGCAAGCCGACCTCGGTGCCGAATCCATCGACATGCTCGACATCGTGTTCCGCCTGGAACGCGAGTTCAAGCTCGGCAAAATTGACCGCAACGAACTCTTCCCGGAGTCGATCTTCCAAGGCGATCCGCAGTTCGTTCAAGACGGCGTTGTCACGCCCAACGGCCTCGAAGAACTCCGCACCAAGCTCCCCTACGCCGAAGCCAGCGGCATGGCCAAGTTCGCCGCCGACCCCCAACTCGAAAAAATCGGCGACCTGTTCACCGTCGATCTGATCGTCCGGTTCGTGGCAAGTAAGCTGGCGGTGTGAGTCTGGAGGATGGCATGATTTACAAAATTGCCCTTCACCACACCGAAGAGGGGATCAGCGTGTCCGTGCCGGCGCTGCCCGGTTGCTGGTCGGAGGGTGACACGGAGGAAGAAGCACTCGCCAACATCCAAGACGCGATTCGGGAATACTTGGCCGCACTCGAAGCTTGATCGGTCAGTTTGTGTAGGTCGTGGTCGAGGCTTGGCGAGGCCCGACACTCGACTACGAACCGACTGGGATCAGCTATTCTTATTGTGGCAATAGAGTGTCGGGCCTCGTCGCCAAGCCTCTTCGACCACGACCTACAACACCTTATCAGCGGATTTTGTATGGCCAGCCTAAGTTCGGCTGTTTCCCGAGGTGCGAATGCGTTGGATTTGGATTGATCAGTTCGTGGCGTTTGAGTCGGGGAAGACTGCGACGGCTGTGAAGAACCTCAGCTTTGCGGAGGACCACTTTGCGGACCACTACCCCGGCTTCCCGGTCATGCCGGCGCCGTTGATTCTGGAAGGGCTGGCGCAAACCGGCGGGATTCTCGTTGGGGAAGCGAAGCAGTTTCAGGAGAAGGTCGTTCTGGCCAAAATCCCGTTCGCCAAGTTTTATCGGGACGCCATGCCGGGCGAGATGTTGACGTACACCACGGACATTGTGGACATGCGTGCGGAAGGGGCGGTCGTCAAGGGCCGCGTGATGTGCGGAGAAGCACTCATTGCGGAAGCGGAGATTTTCTTCGCGCACCTCGACCAAAACCGCAGTCGGCAAGTGTTCGGTGACGACAATTTCGTCTTCAGTGGCGAACTTTCGTACCTGCTCGGCCAAGCCAAACTCGCTGCCGCGACCACCACGCCCCAACTGCCTGCTGCCACGAATTGATAACGAAGCGACACACTAACGGTTGCGGACCCCCTATGGGGTCCGTATCTGTTGATAGGGTAGGTTATTCTCGGCTGTCACTGGCGAACACGAAACGGCTATACCGCTCACGGGTCGAATTGAGTTCCGGCCACGACGAGCCGTGGGGTTTATCCCCACGGATTGCGCACCCCGTGGGGGTAAACCCCACGGCTCGTCGGAACTCAGGTTGAACCGCTCGCGGTATCGAACTGGAAATTTATGTTAGATCGGGTCCATGATGTCTGATATGTCCCCCTCATCATCCCCCTCATTATCCCGTAGGGCGGTTTTCACGGGTCTCGGCGTACTCTCACCGATCGGGTGCGATCCGGATACGTTTTGGCAAGCACTGGTCGCGGGTACGTCCGGGGTGCGGCGGATTCAAGCGTTCGACCCAGCGGCGCTGCCGTGTCACCTGGGTGGGGAGGTGACGGATTACGACGCCAAGAAATACATCCCCGCCACCAATCGGGAAGTCCGCAAAACCCTCAACAAGATGGCCCGCACCGTGCAAATGGGCTTCACCACGGCGGTGAAAGCGTGGGAAGATGCGCAAGGGCCGCAAAAGGGGCAGATTGACCCGTACCGCTTCGGTGTCGAATACGGCTGTGTCATGGTGGCAACGGAACTCGAAGACCTCGTCGGGGGCGGGCAAGTCAGCCGGTCGGACAAGCCGGGCGTTGTGAACCTGGACGCCTGGGGCCGGGACGGGTTGCGGAAAGTGCCCCCGCAATGGATGTTGAAGTACCTGCCGAACATGTCCGCCTGCCACGCTTCGATTTACGTGGACGCCCAAGGGCCGAACAACACGATCACCGCCGGCGATGTGGCCGGATCGCTGGCACTCGGCGAAGCGTACCGGATCATCGCCCGCAACCTCGCCGATGCGTTTTTGGTCGGGGGCTGTGATTCGCGGATCAACCCGGTGAGCTTTAGCCGTCACAACTCGTTCCAACCGTTGACCCGGCACAATGAACTCGGGGCGAAAGCAATTCGCCCGTTCGCGGCGGACCGGGATGGGTTCGTAATCGGCGAAGGCGCCGCCGTCTTTGTGCTGGAAGAACTCGAGTTCGCGCAGAAGCGTGGTGCGAAGATCGACGCCGAGTTAGTCGGCTTTGCCTCCGGGTTTGATCGCGGTTTGAAGGGAGACGTGTTGACGGCCGTCATTCGGCGGGCGTTGCAACAAGCCAACATTACGCCGAACGATGTCGATCACGTGAACGCCGGTGCGAGTGGCTCCAAAATCCTCGACCTATGGGAAGCGAAAGCGATTGCGGATGTTTTTGGCACGAACATCCCCGTGTTCGCTCCGAAGGGGCATTTCGGCAATACGGGAGCGGCATCGGGCCTAATTGAACTCGCCGCGTCCGTATTGGCCTTGAAACATCGGGCACTTCCGGGGACTCTGAACTGCGAGAACCGCGACCCGGATTGCCCAGTCGCCGTACATACCGGAAAACCCCGCGCCGTGACAAAACCATTTGCCCTGAAAGTCTCGTACACCGATATGGGGCAATGTGCCGCAGTTGTTGTCAAGCAGTGGAGTTAGTTTTTCAGGGGCGCGAGCCGCAACCTCACCCCCTAGCCCCCTCTCCGACGCGGAGAGGTGCGGTCTTCTCTCCCCCACAGACGGGGCCGGCCTCCTTCTTCCTTCCCCCCGCGTGCGGGGGGACCGAGGGGGGTTAATGGCTTCCTCCCGTAGCGGGATGTTTTTGTCTCGTGTGGCTGGTTCGACCCCACCCCGGCCCTCCCCGCAGACGGGGAGGGAGGAAGAGCGGCCTTTGCTTCCCTCTCCGTTCCGTTTCGGAGAGGGATTTGGTGGATTTTAAGAGTAAGCCAGTATGCGCCGTCGTGTTGTGATCACCGGAATGGGCATGGTGACCCCGCTTGGCCACAGCGTCGCGGAGACGTTCGGCGCTGCACTCGAAGGCCGGAGTGGCATCGACCGGATCACGCACTTCGATGCGAGAACGTTTCCGACGACCTTTGCGGCGGAAGTGAAAAACTTCGACCTCCGAACGGTGTTGCGGGATGCCAGCCGCTACTTGAAGTGTGGTTCTAACACGCAGTTCGGCTTGGCTGCCGCCAAACAGGCACTCGAAGACGCTAACTTGCACATCGGCGGTGGCGTCGATCGCAACCGATTCGGGGTCTACCTCGGGTCGGGTGAGGGGTCGGAAGACTTCCACACCGTCATCAGCGGGGCGGCCATTGCCGGCGCCGCCGACGGCAGAACAGTAAACCACGGCCAGTTCGCCGCCGCTGCGATTCAGATGCTTGATGGCGCCCACGAAGCCGAACTGGAGATGAACACCACCGCCGGCCATATTGCGGACGAGTTCGAGTTGTGTGGGCCGAATTTCACTTGTTTGACCGCGTGTGCAGCCAGCGCCCAGGCCATCGGCGAGGCGGTCGAAATGATTCGCTACGGCGACGCGGATCTCATGCTGGCAGGCGGTGCCCATAGCATGATTCACCCGTTTGGTGTGTCCGGCTTCAATCTGCTCACCGCGTTATCCGTTCACAACGAAGCACCCCAGAAAGCTAGCCGCCCGTTCGACCTCACCCGCGACGGGTTCGTGTTGGGCGAGGGTGCGGGCATGGTTGTGCTGGAAGAATATGAACACGCCAAACGGCGCGGCGCCACAATTTACGCGGAACTGACAGGCTACGGCACTACCGGGGACGCTTACCGAATGACCGACCCGCACCCGGACGCCCGTGGCGCCGGGATGTGCATGAAACAGGCCATTTTGGACGCGGGCATTGCCCCCAGTGACATCGGGTACATCAACGCCCACGGCACCAGTACCCAGGCCAACGACGAGTGCGAAACGCTTGGCATCAAAACTGCACTGGGCCAGTGCGCCTACACCACGCCGGTCTCTAGTAGCAAAAGTATGCTAGGACACCTCATTGCGGCGGGCGGGGCGGTCGAATTAATACTTGCGATCTTGGCGATGCGCAAAGGTGTCCTCCCGCCGACCATCAATTACGAAACACCGGACCCGCTTTGTGACCTCGATTATGTACCGAATCAAGCCCGTGAGAAGCCGGGTATTCGGCACGTCTTGAGCAACAGCTTCGGGTTCGGCGGTCAGAACATCGCACTGATTGCGAGTCGAGTGTAACGGTTGGGCGGACTGCGTCATCTAATTGGGGTATTAAAGCCACGAGGAGCTGGATAAATTGGCTCTTCCATTTTCCGAACGGAGCCTGTGCTCCATGCTTAAGGAAAGTGAACTGATCGATCGGGGAGTTGCCCGTGGGTGATTGGGTTTGGTGGATTGTGGTCGGTTCGCTGGTCGGAACTGGGGTCTTCGCCCTGGTTGTCGTGCTGGCCCAATGGTATTACCGCCATCGGTATCTCGATCACGTCGTCCGCATCTTTGAAGAAAAGCCGCTCTTCATCATTCCGCGTGGCAACCCGGTACCGGGCGCGGAGGATGTTCACTTTGAAACCAGCAACGGGTGTACGCTTCGCGGGTGTTACCTCATGGGGCGGGGTTCGCGGCGTGGTGTGATCCTGTTCGGACTGGAATTCGGGTGCAACCGCTGGGCGTGCGTCCAGTATTGCACGATGCTCCTCGACCGTGGCTACGACGTCTTCGCCTACGAACCCCGCAATCAAGGCGAAAGTGACCGCGATCCGAACTACGCGCCGTTGCAATGGGTCACGGATCGGGACGTGATCGACATGAAAGCTGCGGTGCTGTACCTCAAGCGTCGCAAGGACGCCCCCGCTGGTGGCATCGGACTCTTCGGGATCAGTAAAGGGGCCAGCGTTGCAATGGTGTTGGCGGCCAACGACCCCTGGGTGCGCTGTATTGCGACTGACGGCGCCTACGGCACGTACACCACGATGGTGCCGTACATGCGGCGGTGGGTGTCGATCTACATTAAGACGGCGACCCGCATTCGCGCGTTCGTTCCCGATTGGTTTTATGGCTTGATCGGCCTTGCCGCGATTCGGGAATCGGCGTCACGCCGTGGCGTTAAGTTTGTGAGTGTCGAACGGGCCTTACGACGATTGGACCTGCCGTTGTTGATGATTCATGGCAGCGGGGACACGTACATCAAACCCGAAATGGCCGAAGCGCTGTTCGAGAAAGCAGGCACCCCGCAAAAAGTCCTTTGGATGGTCAACGGCGCCAAGCACAATCAAGCCCTGAATGTCGCCGGGACTGAGTACGCCCGCCGCCTAGAAGAGTTCTTTGACAAGCACCTGGCCGATGGCGAATCGGTCACAACCACGCCGCTTCCGCACCTGCCGACTCAACCGCGCCGGGCCGCGATTGTGGCGAAGTAGTCCGGGCCATGCCGCTCGCACGCTACCTCCTGATTCGGGCCGCCCGTGCCGCGACGTATCACTTGCACCGGCGTCAACTGCGGTTCTTGAAGGACTGTGAGAACCCGGAAACTGTTCAACTCGCACTGCTACATCGCATCCTGCGCCGACAGGCGGTCACGGCGTTCGGGCACGACCATCACTTCGCCACGATTCGCAATCTCACCGACTATCGCCGTCAAGTCCCGGTTGCCCCGTATGAACGCCTCGAACCGTACATCGAGCGTGTCAAAAAGGGCGACACCAACGCGCTGATTGCCGGCGATCGGATGTTGATGTTCGCGCTCACGAGTGGCACGACCGCAGCGCGCAAACTCATCCCGATAACCCATCGCTACTTGGCGGATTACCGACGCGGTTGGAACCTCTGGGGCATCCGGGCGTACCGCGATCACCGACCGCGTGACTTGGCGTTTCGGCCCATCGTGCAAATGGTCGGCGACCCCGAGGAGTATCGCACCGAAGCCGGAATCCCGTGCGGCAATCTGTCTGGTTTCACGGCACTCGTGCAGAAGCGGATGATCCGGTGGATGTACGCGGTCCCCGCAATCAGCGGTAAAATCACCGACTCGCGCAGCCGTTACTATCTCGCGTTGCGACTCAGCATTGGTCGCCCCTGTTCGCTGTTCACCAGTGCCAACCCCAGTACCCTGATAATGCTTGGCCGCACGATGGACGCGGAGAAGGAATCATTGCTCCGCGAACTGCACGACGGAACACTTTCCAGCAATCTCGATTTACCGGATGCCGTTCGCACAGCCGTTGCGCCGCGATTGAAAGCGAACCCGGTCCGTTCGCGCACGCTCGCCGCCATCGCGGACCGGACCGGCCACCTTTACCCCAAAGACGTTTGGCCACCGGAGACGATTTTGATCGGCACGTGGACGGGCGGCAGCATGGCGCCGTACCTCCGGCAACTGCCGCAATACTACGGCACCCCGCCGATCCGCGATCTCGGCTTGTTGGCCAGCGAAGGCCGGATGACGATCCCGTTCGCCAACGACACCCCGGCGGGCGTGCTGGACATTTGGTCGCACTACTTCGAGTTCATCCCCGAAGCGGAGTTTGAATCCACGAACCCCACGGTGTTGGGTGCCCACGAGTTGACGGACGGCCAAGACTATAACATCGTGCCGTCGACCGCGGATCCAGCTTGCAAGGGCCCACTCGACGTCTACTGCCTCGACACGACGAACGCGGCGGAGCCGAAGTATCAGCTCGACATCAATGCGCTCTCGCAGTCGGACTACGTGAACATCCCCACCACGTCCGGCCTCGCGGGCGGCATCTCGAACGGCATGGGCGCGATCGCCGGCGAGGTCCACGACTGCGACAACATCCGCGTCGGCAACGTGCAGGTCGGCGTGTCCCCCGAGGGGGATCGCTTCACCTACTTCAACGGCAACCCGCTAAAGACGCTGCCCGACTCGGGCCGCGTCGGCTCCGGCACCGATCGCCTCGGCCTCTACGCCGCGCTCAACGTGAAGCCCGGCAATGTCACTGTGCAGACCGCGGCGCTCACGTCCGTCGGTGGCGTCAGCCCGCCGCCGGGTTTGCTGGCCTCGTGCAATGCGAATGGCATTTTCTTTAGCTGGCAGGTGCTGCCCGAACCAGAGCAACCCTTTTTGCAAAACTGGCGGGTCTTTCTGCCCGGTGGAGTGGTGATGAACATACCGGGGAATCAATCCTACTGGAGTGCCACGCAGGCACCGGGCGGGATCGTTTATCCGATTGAATTTGCGTCGGTGGATATTTTCGGCGGAGAAAGTGGCCGCGTCGCGCCACCGCCACCCGAGCGGAAGGCTTTCACGCGGCGCGCGGGCTTTTTAGTGAAGCTCGCGCTCAATGCGTCCAGCACCTACACCGACGCGCGCGGGGCCGTCGGCGAACCGCTGGTGGACGGGGCGGGTGAAGAGTATTTGTTCTTCGAGAAGCAGCCGGTCTTCCCCCTCACCCGCACCACCGGGGGAATCCCGACGACCCTGAGCGGCCTGACGGCCAATCGCG
>JANLRE010000969.1:0-3692 GCA_031368205.1 Fimbriiglobus sp.
CTTCTGCCCCGTCATCGGCGCGTCGATCGTGTCCTGAAGGTCGATGTGCGGCTCGACGCCGTGTAGGAACAGGTTCATGAGCGCCATGCGACGCGGTCTCGCCACCAGTTCCGAACCGAAGTAGGTCTTCCGCGCCACCCGCTTGACCACCTCTCGTTCGAGATCGGCACCTTTCAACCCGCCTTTCTTCGTGACCTCCATCAGCCACTCATACGCGGCCACCAGGAAGCCGCCCGTGCCGCACGCGGGGTTGGCAATGGTGAATTGCGGGTGGGCGCGGGGGTCCGGCTTGAGACAACGAACGACGGATTGGATCAGCACACGCGGCGTGAAGTATTGCCCCGCGCCCTTCTTCCCTTCGCTGGCCGCCTTTTCGAGCAACCCTTCGTAGGCTTGCGCCTTCACGTCCACACCGAGCGAAGTCCACTCCGTTTCGTCGATGAGCGTCACCAGCTTCTTCAAACTGACCGGGTTGCTAAACCGGGACTGAGCGCCCGCGTAAATGTCGCCGAGAATGCCCGGTTGCTTGCCGAGCGTCCGCAACACTTCGAGGTAATGGTCGGTGAGATCGGTGCCCGCTTGGTCGCGGAGCTTCCCCCAATCGCAACCGGGCGGCACGCTGACGCCCTTCTCGCTCGCCATCTTGAGGAACAACAGGTACGTGATCTGCTCGATGTAGTCGCCGTAGTCAACGCCGTCGTGCCGGAGCGTGTGACAGAAGCCCCAGAGTTTTCCAACAACGTCAGTCATGCCGCAATCGCCTCGTTAAGTTCCCGAAGGAAGGGTTCGAGCTTCCCTTCAAACGCCATGTTCGCTTGCGACCAACCGCCGCCGTCGTGGGTAAAAATCGGCATCAACTCGAAGTCGTCCTTCTCGATGGACAAGTTCGCCACCAGATGTTCCCGGATGCGCCCGAGCCACTTCGCGGCGTCCGGCGTGAGCGCCTTCCCGACGGTTAACTTGGCGAGCGCGGCGTCAACCCGTTCCTCGGCGGTCAGCAACGGCGCGGACTCGTTCGCCGCGTGCTTGACCATCGAAATGATGTCCACGAGTGGCTTGTTGTATTGGGCCTCGTGCGCCTTCCGCAAGTTGTCTTCGGTGAACCGCTCTTTGGTGGTGGCCAATTTGTTCCGCAGTTCGTTCAAGGCTCCGGTCCCCCAATCCGCCGGGCGCTCGAACAGGATGCGTATGGCGTCCACCTGGTCCGGGTTCCGGCGGACGTACTCCGCGAACAACTGAAGGTAATCAGCCGGTTGGTGTTCCTTGCCCGTGCCGTCGCGGATGAGCCACCGCGAAGTAACCGTGTCAACGGCTTCCGGCGCGACGACGAACCCGCGTTTCGGCCTCGGGTAGTTCACCAACAGGTCTTGGAACGCTTCGTTGCGGAGCAGCTTCATCGTCTCAGTAAAGTTCTTCGCCACGGCGTCGCGGAGTTTACTGGCGAATGCCGACAAGTCGCCGTCCGGAACAAACGGCATGAACTGTTCGCGGCCTTCCCCGGACATTTCCTTATCGACCCGTTGCATCCGCTTGATAAGGCAGCCCACGTTGTACGGCCGATCCTTGTTCGCCCAAATGTCATCGACCACTTCCTTCACGGTGCGGGTGGGCTTTTCGGGCGGTTCACGGGTGAACGCGGACGCATTGCGAAAGTATTCGAGCAACGTGCCGTCGAAGCAATCGAAGACGGTGAAGTGCGACTTGTCGGGGTACTTCTGCCCCTTCCGGGTGCCGCGCCCGAGCATCTGCTCGAACAAGATCCGCGACTTCACCGGGCGCAGGAAGACAATGAATTCGAGGTCGGGAATATCGACCCCCGTCGAGAGCATATCCACGGTGACGACGATGCCGGGGGCCGGGCGGTTGCGGAACTCCCGGATGCGCTGGAGCGGTCGGTCGGTCGTGCGACCCGTGATTTTGCGGACGAAGCTGTCACCCCTACCGAATATCTCCGTGCAGAGTTCGACGATTTGCTCGGCGTGTGATGTGTGGGGAATATCGTTGGTGGCGAAGATCAAAGTTTTCGGGAACCGTCCGTATTTCGCTTCGTGTTCGAGGGCGTACTTCTTCAGTTCTTCAACGATGAGCCGATTCGATTTCGGTGCCGTCACCTTACGTTCGATTTCAGTGGTGTCGAACGCTCGCTCGTCTTCGAGCAAGTCGGTATCACTCGCGCCGGTTTCCGTGTCGATGAGTTGAACTTGCTCGCCTTCCTTGAGGAACAGCCCGGTCATGCGCACGTCGGAGCGAATGGCAACCGCGTCGTAATCCACTAGGAACCCTTCTTCAACGGCCTTTCGGTACTCGTAGCGGTAAACGATCTCGGTGAAGTAAGCGGTGGTATGGGCCGCCGGGGTCGCGGTCAAGCCAATCTTAATGGCGTCGAAGTATTCGAGGACGGAACGCCACGTCGAGAGTTCACTCGACGTGTACCCCCGGTGGCATTCGTCGGCGATGATGCAATCGAAGGCGTGAACCGGGATGTCGAGCTTGTTGGCTTCGTCGTCCCGTTCGTCGTCGCCTTCCTCGAACGCGGCGGACCGACCGAGCAGGTTAATCGCCAACCGCTGAATGGTGCAGACGTAAACGAAAGCGTGCCCGGCGTTCGGCGCGGTCAGGTACTTGTTGGGCAACACCTTCGGGTCGAACGGTTCCGCCTTGGCTTCGTCATCGTCTTCGAGGTCTTCCTTGCGGAACTTCTGGCTGTAAACCTCGTAAATCTTGTCGAACTTCAACCCCGGTTCCGGCTCGAAGGCGGCGAACGCGCGGACCGCCTGCGCCGCGAGCGCCCGTCGATCGACCAAAAACAGCACCCGCCGCGCCACGCCGGACTTCATCAGCCGGTAGGCTTGGTTGACGGTCGTGAACGTCTACCCGCACCCGGTGGCCATTGCGACCAACATTTGCCGCTTCCGCTCGGCGATTGCTTTCTCGATACCAGCGTTCGCTTCGATCTGGTACGGGCGAAGCCGGGGATGCTCATTCGCGGTGGTGAGCAGTTTGTGAACGTCCGCCTCGAAGTCCCGCGTAAGGCGTTCTTCGAGCGCGAACGGGGTTGGGTAGTCGGCCACCTTCCGCGACCGTTCAAGCGGGTGCCGAACGTCGTGGAACCAAATGACTGCGCCGTTCGTGGAGTACAGGAACGGCACGCGGAACTTGCCGTAGTGAAGGGGATTGGCTGTGGCGCCCTCGGAGTAGCGTTGAGCCTGAGTCAATACGTTTTGCGGTCCCAATGAGAGTTTCTTGGCCTCGACTATTGCGAGAATCCGCCCGCCGACGAACAGGGCGTAATCCGCCGGGCCGTTGTCGGTCGGGTATTCGACCACCGCGACGCGGTCGGCGGATTCCGGCTGGAAGCTGGAAGTGAACGGGACGATGACCCACCCCAGCGCGCAGAGCTTCCCGTCGATGCGGGTCTTCCGCGTCAGCCACTCCGGTTCGTCGTGAGACTTCTTCGCCATGACGATCGTTATAAAAATTGCGAAGCCAATGTGACAGGTGGGTATGAAACATCGCGTGAAGTCAGCGGGAACTGAACCGGGGAGTTGTCGCACCGATTCGGGTATCTCACTATTCTCGGATGCCGGGATGGTGACCGTTCATTCTCAGTTCAAACCACACTTTGGCCCGGAGTTCGGGCGAAAGGGCAGCAACAAGCTCTTGGAGAGGGGTTCGCGGCTTGTCGTACCCCA
>JANLRE010001005.1:0-1940 GCA_031368205.1 Fimbriiglobus sp.
TTTGGAAGTCGGCTCGGTATGGAGGCGACTCGGGGCTAAGGTCACAGTCGTGGAGTTCTTGCCGCGAATTCTGCCGATCTGCGATGGCGGCGTGGCGGCGGAAGTTCAGAAAATCCTGACCAAGCAAGGCTTCGAGTTCCACCTCGAAACCAAAGTCACCGGCGCGAAGATCGCCACGGACGGCAAGTCGGTTACGGTCCTCGCCCAGTCGAAGGACGGCAAGGAGTTGACCTTCCAAGGTGACAAAGTTCTCGTCGCAGTTGGTCGCCGCCCGCACACGTTGGGGTTGGGCCTGGACGAAGCCGGCGTGGACTACGACAAGAAAACCGGCAAGGTGAAAGTCGATGCCCACTTCCACACCAACGTGCCGGGCGTCTCCGCGATCGGGGACATCATCGACGGCCCGATGCTCGCCCATAAAGCTAGCGAAGAGGGGCTGGTGTTCGCCGAACAACTCGTCGGCATGAAACCACACATCAATTACGACAAGATCCCCAGCGTCATCTACATTTGGCCGGAAGTGGCGAGTGTTGGCCTGACCGAAGAGCAACTGAGGGAGAAAGGGATTGCCTACAAAGTGGGCCGCGTGCCGTTCGTGGCGAGCGGTCGCGCTAAGGCAATGGACGAGACCGAAGGCTTCGTGAAAGTGCTATCGGACGCGACTACGGACAGACTGCTCGGCGTGCATATTCTGGGGCCACGGGCGTCCGAGTTGATTGCGGAGTGCGTTACGGTCATGGAGTACAACGGCAGTGCGGAGGACATTGCCCGTTGCACCCACGCCCACCCGACACTGAGTGAAAGTGTGGGTGATGCGGCACGAATGGCCTACGCGGGAATGCCGGTGAATTTCTGAGGCAGGAAAGCCCACGACCGATCGTTCGTGGGCTTTCTGCGTTTTCTTACTTCCGGCGTTTCTTCTTGGGCTTGCCGCCGTTGGGGTCGTTGCGGATTTGGCGGTCGGCTTGGGCGTCGGCTTGTTGTTGTAGCTCTTCCATTTTAGTCCGCATCTTGTCCCGCATTCGCCCGATCAGCCCCGGATTTTCCGGTTCGGTTGGGGCAGCGGGCTTGCCGTTTGCGATCAGGCTATCGGGGGGCGGAACATCCCCGACGTTGGGCTTCGACTTCTTGATGAGCTTGCGTTCGGCGAGCGCCCAACTGGTGCTGCAGATGAAGTACAGGCACAACCCCGACGGCGACTTGTAGAAGAATATGGCCATGATCAGGACCATGAACTTCATCATCTTTTGCTGCATTTCTTGTTGTTCGTCGGTCGGCGGTGGCATCGAGACCCATTGCTGGATGAAGATCAAACTCACAGCAATGAGCGGCAGGATGTTGAAAAACGGCCCGAGATAAATCGCGCCGCCCAGGCTTTCCGGCACGCTGATGAACGGGATCGTTTCGGACCACCACACGGTCATGTCCGGTGCGGCCAAGTTCTGGAACCACAGGAACGGTTCGAGGCGGAAGAACACGGACTCTTGCAAGCAGAAGTACAGTCCCATGAACACCGGCATCTGCGCGAACAGCAGCACGCATCCGCCCATCGTGGCGAGCGGGTTGACGCCGTGTTTGAACATCAACTTGGTTTTTTCTTGCTGTAACCCGGCCGGGTCGTCTTTGTATTTCAGCGTCAAGACGTCGAGTTCGGGCTTCATCTTGGCCATCTTTTCCTGCATCCGCGCCATCGTCGCTTGCTGCTTGCGACTGGGCACGAACAGGACCATTCGGACCATCACCGTGAGCATGATGATGTTCAAGCCCCAGATGGGAACGTACCGGTGCAAGAAGCCGAGGATGTCGTGCATGAGGTTCGTGGACGTGATGACCACGTCGGACCAGTAGATCGCGTTCGCCACCTTGCCGAAAAAGTTCGGCGAGTGGTAATCGGTGAGCGTGTTCAGCGTGAGTTTGTTGAGGTACCGCTCCACCAATTC
>JANLRE010001030.1:0-8392 GCA_031368205.1 Fimbriiglobus sp.
AGTCGGAAACAGACCGACGTTCGGGGTGAGGAACAGAACGACCGTGACATCTTCTTCCCCGCCGACGTGTTCCGCGAGTTTCAACGGCTCGTCAAGACGCTAGTTCGTGAAGACAAAATCTTCATCAGCGACCGAAAGCTCGTCAAGCTCTACAAGCTGTTCCGGGTCCGGGCGTGGTTGTTCAGCGGCGGAACGGTCAGCCGCGACGACCTGCGGTTGTTGGCGTACCTCGGCGAATCACACCAGGAGATCGAACACCTGCGTGAGAAGGTGCCGAACCTTCTGGGCGATACGTAAGCGTTACACCACAGCGAGACGTTGGAACGCGCCGCTGGTTTCGAGGTACCACTGCACGGTTTTTCGCAGCCCTTCTTCAAACGTGATCTGGGGATCGTACCCCAACTCGTCGTGCGTGCGGTTGATGTCCGCTTTGGAGAAGCGCACGTCGCCGCTACGGGACGCGACGAAATGGGGCTGCAAGTCGGTGCCCAAAATGTGATTGAGTTGTTTCACCAGTTGGATCACGGTCACCGAGCGGCCCGTGCCGACGTTGTAAACATTCCCCGACACGTCCGGCACTTCGGCGGCGCGCATCAACGCATGAACTGCGTTGGCCACAAAAGTAAAGTCCCGCGATTGTAAACCGTCACCGTGAATGGTGGGCACATCACCACGAACCAGTGCCGCGATGAACAGGGCAATCACCCCCGAGTACGGGCTATCGCTGCGTTGGCGTGGGCCGAAGATGTTGAAGAACCGCAGCCGGACGGTTTCGATCCCGTAAGTCGCGGCGAACGCCTGCATGTAAAGTTCACCCGCAAGCTTAGCCGCCGCATACGGGGACCGCGCCGCCGGCAACTGTTCTTCACGCTGACCGCGTGGCGTCGATGTCCCGCCATAGGCACTCGAACTGGCCGCATACACCACACGCCGAACGCCACACTTCCGCGCGGCATCCAGTAAGTTTAACGTCCCGGTCGCACACGCGGCATGGGTCGCCACTGGGTTCTCGACACTTCGCGCGACGCTCGCCAACGCCCCGAGGTGATAGATCACCCCCACGTCTCGCATGGCTTTCGCCACAGCATTCGGGTCCGTGAGGCTGCCTTCGACGATGTCAATCGTGTTGGTAAACTCGTCGAGGTTCTCCCGCAAGCCCGTGCTGAAATCATCAAACACCCGCACCGCTTGCCCGCGCCGAACCAATTCCTCGACCAGATGGGAACCGATAAACCCCGCACCACCCGTGACCAGACTCAATTCACGCATTCCCACGCCTCCGCTCCGTGATTCCTTCACAAGGCCCGCAGTGTACCGCCCCACCGGGGAAGCTGTCTACACGGCTTCGGAAGTCAGTGTTGCTTGCGTGGCATCGGGATTGGAGTACGATATTAGTACCCAAATCCCGGAGCAAATGATGTCGATCACGATCAGCGACGAATCAACTGTTGTTGCGTTGTCAGTCCTCAACGGACCCGAAGAGCTACGCAGTGCGGACGGACGGCTGTTGGGCCGGTTCATCCCAAACCCGGCCGCGAAAATGACCTACCCAGAATTCGGAATGACCGACGAGGAACTGAATAGTCGGTCAAAAAACCCGAACGCAGTTTGGCATACGCCAGACGAAGTATCGGAACGACTTCGCCAACTCCGGAAGGCTGTATAAGTTAGTCATCGACTATAGTCAGAACTTGTTGGATGAATTTGCTGATACGTTCATTGAAGCCGGAGTAAATTATGACAACGACATTAGAAACGCCACGTGAGTTAGTCGAGTCGGTTGCAGATGTTCGTCTGCCAGCAAAAACCGATGCACGCCTCCAATCGCTTATGAGTCGGAATACCGAAGGCGAACTCGCACCTCATGAACGTGAGGAGTTGGAATCGCTCGTGGAACTCAGTGAGATGCTGAGTCTGATGCGAGCCGGGGCGTTGCATGTACTTGGTAGACAACCAACATGAATTTATCTTGGGCAGTGGTGTGCCGGCGAGTCATCGCCCGTGCCAATGATCGGTGTGAATACTGTCGAATGCACCAATCGTTGCAGGGTGCCACGTTCCACGTTGAACATATCCTGCCGAAAATCGCTGGCGGGACTGACAGTGAGGATAACTTGTGTTTGGCATGTCCAAGTTGCAACCTACACAAGTCAAGCCGCACCGAAAGCATCGATCCGGAATCTGAACTTGTTGTTGTGCTTTTTCATCCACGTAAGGATCGTTGGGTAGACCATTTCAAATGGTACGAACTGCAAATTCAAGGCTCTACCGCGATAGGTCGTGCCACGGTCGTTGCATTACTCATGAACTCGATTCGGCGTTTACGAATCCGAGAAGCCGAAGCGCTGTTTGAATTGTTCCCACCCGATGAGTTGTGATAGTCAACTTGCTCACATGTCTACTTCAGCAGTTCCGTTCGTGCGGGCTGATTGGCGGTTTGCGTTGACATTTCTGGTTAGTGGTGTGATGCCGACGGGTCGGTTGTCGGTTAATTATGATTTGAATCACTCCTCTCCGTACTCCATTCTGAGATGCACCATGCCGCGTTCTTGGGCTGTCCTGCTGTTGCTGTTAATTCCCCACCTCGTCTTTTCAGCCGAACCGGAGAACCCGAACGTTCCTCCGGAGTATGCGGCACTGAAGTATCGCAATGTTGGGCCGTATGCTGGGGGGCGGGTCAGCCGGGCGTGTGGGGTGGCGGGTGATCCGCTGACTTATTACGTGGCGAGTGCGTCAGGTGGGGTGTGGAAATCGAGCGATGGCGGGTTGATTTGGAAGCCAATTTTTGACAGCCAACCGACAGGTTCGATCGGTGCCATCTCGGTGGCGCCGAGTGATGCGAACGTGGTTTATGTTGGCACCGGGGAAGCGAACATCCGCGGGAACGTGTCGCCGGGTGCGGGGATTTTCAAATCGGACGATGCGGGCAAAACCTGGAAACACGTGTGGAAGCAAGTCGGGCAAATCGGCACGATGACCGTCCACCCCAAGAACCCGGATGTTGCCTACGCCGCAGTGTTGGGACACGCCTTCGGACCAAATCCCGAACGCGGCGTTTACCGCACCAAGGATGGCGGCAAAACGTGGGACAAAGTGCTGTTCAAGAACGAAGAAACGGGTGCATCGGATGTGGCGATTGACCCGAACAACCCCCGGATCATCTATGCCGGATTCTGGCAGACACGCCGACGCCCTTGGGAACTGACGAGCGGTGGGCCGGGTTCGGACTTTTACGTCTCCCATGATTCTGGTGACACTTGGGTGTCACTGAAGAAGGATGCGAAGAAAAACGGCTTGCCTGATGGCATTTGGGGCAAAGTTGGCGTGGCCGTGGCGCCATCGAATTCGCAACGAGTTTACGCGATCATTGAAGCGGAAAAGGGTGGCCTATTCCGGTCGGACGACGGCGGCGAAAATTGGTCGATGGTCAGCGACGATCGGAACATTCGCCAACGGGCGTGGTACTACACCACACTCACGGTTCACCCGACGAATCCGGACGTGGTTTGGGCGCCTCAAGTTCCGCTGTTGAAGAGCATTGATGGCGGACGAAGTTTCAAACGGGTGAACGGTCCCCATCACGGCGATCACCACGATCTGTGGATCGACCCGACCAACCCCAATCGCATGATTAACGCGAACGACGGCGGCGTGGACATCAGCACGGATGGCGGTAAAACGTGGTTCGCTCCGCCACTGCCGTTGGCGCAGTTTTATCACGTCCACGCGGACAACCGCATCCCGTACAAGGTGATGGGTTCGATGCAGGATCTCGGCACGGCTTCGGGACCGAGTCACAGTTTGAAAGGCAGCATCGGGCTTGGCGATTGGCACACTGTGGGCGGCGGTGAAGCGGGGCATTGCGTCAGCGATCCGACCGATCCGAACATTGTCTATGCAGGCGAATACGGCGGGATCATGACCCGCTACGATCACCGCACCAAGCAAGCCCGCAACGTCACGGTGAATCAAACGAACCCGTCCGGCATCGACCCATCGAAGCACAAATATCGGTTCCAGTGGACGGCGCCGATTTTGGTCTCGCAGCACGATCCGAAAACCGTTTACCACGCTGGCAATGTACTGTTTCGGACTCGTGACAACGGCGTGTCGTGGGATGCGGTGTCGCCCGATTTAACCCGCAACGACAAGCAAAAACAACAGTGGTCAGGCGGCCCCATCACCGGGGACAACACAGGTGCCGAGACCTATTGCACGATCTTCGCGCTTGCTGAATCTCCGAAGCAAAAAGGGCTGATGTGGGCGGGTAGCGACGACGGCCACGTGCACATCACGAAGGACGATTGCAAGACCTGGGTCGAGGTCACCGCAAACATTCCTGAACTGCCCGACTGGGGCACCGTCGAGTGCGTTGAGGCTTCCCCGTTCGATGCGAACACCGCCTACTTAGTCGTTGATAATCACCGCATGGACGATTACCGCCCCCACGTTTGGAAGACCACCGATGCCGGTAAAACCTGGGCGAAGATCACGGACGGCCTTGATGCGGGGACTCACTGCAATGCCATTCGGGAAGACCCCAAGAAGAAGGGTTTGCTATACTTGGCCACGGAACGCGGGGTTCAAATTTCACCCGATGCCGGAAAAACGTGGAAGAGCCTGCAATTGAACTTGCCAACCGTGCCGGTCGCGGATTTGCAAGTGAAGGGCAACGACTTGGTCGTCGGGACACACGGGCGGGCCATCTGGATTCTGGATGACCTCACGGTCGTGCGGAATTGGGCCGATGGCTTGAAGGAAAAACCCGCCCACCTGTACCCCATTGTTGCAGCCACCAAATGGCACTTGGGGGGCGGCAACGTGTCGTCACACTTGCGGTATTCTAACACGGAGAACCCGGCTTTTGGCGCTGCTGTTTGGTACACAATTCAGAAAGAACTGAAGGGGGATGTGAAGCTTGAAGTCTTCGACGCGAAGGGCAAAATCGTTGCGAAAGCGAAAGGGAAATTCGGCGGCAAAGTGACTGAAGAAGATGAAGAGGAACCGGCACCCGCAATCAAAGAACGCAAGTTGCCGGTAAAACTGGGCCTCAACCGCTTCGTGTGGGATCTCACTCATGATGGTGCCGAGACTATTCCGGGCGCCCAAGTTGATTCGGGGGTGCCAAGTCTGGGCGTCCCGGTTGCGGTTGGGAAATACACGGTGAAGCTCACGGTAGGTACGCAAATACAAGAACAAATCGTGGAGGTGAAACCCGATCCGCGTATCACTGTGACGGACCTGGCGAGCCAAGAAACGTTGGCCCTCAAAGCGCGCGACAACATCACCAAACTCTCGCAAACTGTGGCCACGATCCGCAGTTTACAAAAGCAACTTTCGCTCCGCAAAGACTTGCTGAAAGACAACGACGACGCCAAGCCGCTGTTGAAAGACTCCGAAGCGTTCGGCAAAAAGCTGACCGCACTCGAAGAGAAACTCCACAACCCGAAAGCGAAAATCGTCTACGATGTGTTCGCCGCAAAAGGGGGTGCCATGTTGTATTCTCAATTGACGTGGTTACTATCCAATGCGTGCGAAGGCGACGGGGCACCGACGAAGGCGATGACCGAGTTTTCCGTGGAATTGGACAAGACATTGACTGGCTATGTCGCCGATTTCGAGAAGCTTCAAGCCGAAG
The DNA here is from genome assembly GCA_031368205.1 of Fimbriiglobus sp. Classification (GTDB taxonomy): domain Bacteria; phylum Planctomycetota; class Planctomycetia; order Gemmatales; family Gemmataceae; genus Fimbriiglobus. The sequence goes on from JANLRE010001030.1 coordinate 5,639, forward strand.
ATTTAGCCAAATTGAATGAATCTGCGAAGTCACTCGGCGTGCCGGGGTTGTACGTCCCGATCATTAAGAAGAAAGAAGTCACCCCGCAACCGCCGAAAGAGAACTAGAATAGTCCGAGAAACGGGTGCCGATCGAACCCGTTCGATTTGACCATGCCGAGAGTTAGCCATGCCCAAGGATCGCACCACCGCCGATGTCCAGGTTTTATTAGACCGTGGGCATGAAAGCATTCAATTGAAAGACTTTCAGGAAGCGGTTGAGTGCTTCAGCCGTGTGATTGCACTGCGTCCCGATGTCGCGGCTGGCTACCGCGCGCGGGCACGGGCCTACCTGGAGTTGGGGCAACGCACGGACGCCCTCAACGACCTCGATCGGGCGATTCGATTGAAACCCGACGACCCCGTTTTGTACGCGGAACGGGCTGAGATTCTGCACCGTCAAAAAGCTTACCCCGCGGCGATTGCAGACTGTGACACCGTCTTGTCACTCGATAGCGGTTGGGCGTCCATTTATGGCCTCCGTGGGGAATGCTACACCGCAACGGGCGACAGCATGAAGGCGCTCGCAGACTTCGCGGCGGCGATCGAAGGCGATCCCAATCACGCGGCGAACTACTATTTGAGCCGTGCGAATTTGCAGCTCGAATGTGAAAACTACAACGCCTGCATTGTGGACTGCAACGCGGCATTGCGGATCAATTCGGAATTGGCGAGTGCGTTCCGAACCCGTGGACTGGCCTACCGTGAACTCGGCGATCTTCCTGCGGCGGATAAAGATTTAAGCGAGGCCCTTCGGCTGGAGCCAGATTCACCGTTGGCGGCACTCGCCCGTGCCACGGTGCGGTTTGATTTGGGCAATTCCACACAAGCCATTGCTGACTGTGACACCGTGTTGACACAGTCGCCCAATACCGCTCGCGCCTTCACGATTCGTGGGATGTGCAAACGGCGACTGAATGACTTGCCCGGCGCGTTGGCCGATTACACGGAAGCGATTCGTAACAGCCCGGAGTACCCCGGCACGTACAACTTACGCGCGGCGGTGTACTACCAACAATCGCAATATCAACGCGCGATTCAGGACCATCTGGATGCGCTGAAACGTGACCCGCGCAACCCGGCCACGTTCAATCAACTCGGTTGGATTTGGGCGACGGCCCCGGACCCCGATGTGCGGAACGGGCGTCAAGCCAAAGAGTGCGCGACCCGTGCGTGCGAATTGACCGAGTGGCAAGAAGCTGGCTTTATGGACACGCTTGCCGCTGCCCATGCGGAGTGTGGGGAATTCGATGAGGCCGTGAAGTGGCAAGAAAAAGCCCGCGACCTCGTGAAGCCGGAGCAGGCCATTGATTACGACAGCCGCGTGATGCTCTACCAGAATGGCCGCCCCCATCGCGCCCGACCGACCGAATCATAACTGTTCAAATCGTTTCAAGGTTCTGCGCCACAGAACCCACCCCAGTAGCACGTAGATCATCCCGGCCAGCACACCGAAAAGTTGTACCTCCCGCCAGTGTGGGAGCGCAGCCTCGGTGCGATACTCCTTCCACGTGAAGAACGCTTGCCAGATCCCAAGCGGGCTGCTGAACTTCTTAAGCATCTCGGCCGGCCAGAGGCCGGCGGATGACCCCTGCAAAAAACCCACAATAATGGCGAGTGGTTCGGCGAGAAAAAGGGGTGCGAAGAACGTGGTCATGATGATGGCGATCACCCAGACCGTTGCCTGTGTGACAGTGGCACACCGCTGGGAGAACCACAAACCCAGACTATTTGCAAACACGAGAAAGCCGACGGCTTGAACCAGGGTGCTGACAACTCCCATTGGATGCACACCGCCGAAAAATAACGTCACGAATACCATCACCGCCATTCCGATCAGCACTTCACGCAACCAAATCCACGGTCCGGACCACTTCGCAGTCAGGATCAATCGGCGCGCCTCCGGGATCAAGAGCAACCCGTCCAGCGTTTGTCGTTCCCGCTCGCGCGTGATACTGGAAGCGGTTCGGGTACTCACGAGCAAACTCAACACAATCGTCACGGCTGGCAACAAGAACCGCATCATCGGGTTGATCGCATCCCCCACCCACTGCCCGTGTTCAATCTGCTGGACGATAATGGCAAAGAAAACCATCCCGAAGATGAAGACAAATGTCGTGCCAAGCAGCGTGATGAGTGGTCCCGATAAATCATTACTTTTTGGCGCCACCCGGCCTGTGAAATAGCGTTCCCGCCAAACGTGTGGCGATTCGTCGTCGATTGCTGGGAAGATCCCTGTTCGGGCGGCGATATGGCGTTCCCGTTCGGAAATGACAACTTCAAAGTCGGCGTGGCCATCAACGATCGTTTTCACAACGAGACCCGTTCCGCGTAATTCTCGAATCGCCTGGATTAGATACCTAACCGTCACCCAGGTGTGAACGACGATGTATACACCCACGTTGATCCAGAAAATGTTTCCACTGCCTGGTACTTGCGTGAATGTCGGCACGAAGAGGAACAAGAGCGCACTGAACGGGGACAGAGCCGAAAGTCCCGGCACACAACCACAAATGAACCCGCCAACCGTGAAAAACGCAAGTCTGGTGTAAATCGTTAACAAGGCTGCTCGCAAACTCTCACGTCGCAAGCACAGTAACACACTGTGTGCCCCCATACTGAGTGCGGTCATCACGGCGATGACATAACCACCGAGTAGCGTCTGCAAATCGACGCTACCAAACAACGTCGAGAACGTCAGGACGGGTAGACCGGC
>JANLRE010001037.1:0-1786 GCA_031368205.1 Fimbriiglobus sp.
CCGAGGACGGGAAGCCGACTGTTAAAGCCGTTGCCGGTAGCCCCCAAAAGGGCGCAACACCGCCGACCTTCTCCGACCTGAAAATCGACGGCGCCAAGATCAGTTTTAAGATCGGACTCGGGCCGACCAAGTTCACGTTTGAAGGAACAATTGACCCGAAGAACCCGAAGAAAATCCTCGGCAACTTCGGCGACAACGACCGGGTTTTCCGCGCCGCTTTGGAAACAACCGAGTTGAAGAAACTCGAACAAAAAGACATGTTCTTTTCCGAGACACCCTCGCCGAAAATGGCCGAGATTAACGAACTCCGCAGAGCACCGAACGCACTCCGATTCAAAGCCCGACAGGAAGACGATAGCGACGAAAAAGCGAAGCTCTTGAAGGAAGCGACCGAACTGCAAAAGGAAGCCGACGAGAAGACACCCGCTCTCTTCAAGGAAGTCGTGAAAGAAACCGATAGCCCATACGCGGTCACCGACGCAGAAACCCTGTTAGCCCAAGCCGCCAAGCTCAAGGCCAGTGCGGACGATGTCGCAATGTGGGCCAAGCTCGTTGAAGCGGATAGCAAGAAATATGGAACTCGCATCGAACAAAGCAGCATCACGAAACTCGCCGCAACAGTCGCCGGGCAAGACGGCTTCGCCGACATTGCGATGACTTACGCCGAACGCGCGGCCAACACGCCGAACATGACGCCGAAGAACCGCTTGGCGGCGCTCAAGGTTCTCGCAACGGTCCAAACGAAATCCGGCAAGACGGAACTCGCCCAAAAGACTGAGACCGAAATCGCCAAGCTCGACGAGCAACTCGACACCGAGTACAACGCCACCGTGCCGCCGTTTGTGCCGAAGAAGTATGAAGGCCGCACCGACAAGTCCGCCAACAAAGTCGCCGTGATGGAACTGTTCACCGGCACCCAGTGCCCGCCCTGCGTGGCCGCCGATGTCGGCTACGACGGTTTGATTAAGTCGTACAAACCGCAGGATGTCGTCCTGATTCAGTACCACCTGCACATCCCCGGCCCTGATCCGCTGACCAACGCCGACTCCGTGGCCCGCAGCGAGTATTACAACAAGGTCGCCAAGGGGGCGATCGGCGGCACACCTTCAACGCTGTTCAACGGGAAGTCCCTCGCCGGCGGCGGCGGCGGGATGGCGAATTCGGAAAAGAAGTACAACGAGTACAGCGCGATTCTGAACAAATCCCTCGAAGAGTCCACCGACATTAAGCTCGCCGGCAGCCTGAAACGCGCCGACGATACGTTGACCGCGACCGTGGACGTGACCGGCATGAAAGAGCCGAAAGACACGCTGAAGTTGCGGCTGCTGTTGCTCGAAGACAACATCCGTTACGTCGGCAGTAACGGCGTTCGGTTCCACCACCACGTCGTGCGATCACTGCTCGGCACCGGCACCGGCATCGCGGTGAAGGACCTGAAGGACGGCAAGCACACCGCGACCCAAAGCATCAAAGCGTTGCAAGCCGACCTCAAGAAATACCTCGACGAGTACAACACCACCTCACCGTTCCCCTACCCTGACCGCCCACTCGCGCTCAAGGGCCTGAAGGTCGTCGCCATCATTCAAGACGACGCCACCGGCGAGATCCTGCAAGCGATCCAACTCGAAGCCGGCGGCGCGTAGACAGATGATAGGCACAACAAGAATCGAGACCTCATAGTCTCGATTCTTGTTAGGAGTTTGACCATGTTGATGCGTCGTTGTTTGGCTATCGTGGCCCTATTCACGATTGTGATACTCACGACCAATGCACAAGAAAAACCGAT
>JANLRE010001049.1:0-8093 GCA_031368205.1 Fimbriiglobus sp.
ATCAAGAGTCCATAGCGATTGCGGGCGCTGAGGTGCCCAAAAACACCCGAAAGTATCGTAGACTCGATTGTGCTGTTTTCGAGTATGCGTATAAGTTAGGCGAAGCATCGGAACCGAGCTACACTGTGGACACGGCCCGAGGGATCTATGTTCCGACTGATGGCGCCACACGAGTTTGGGCTGGTAGTTGGATCTCAAAGGGCACGCATATTCAGATTTGCGTTCGCAATCCCGCAAGCATACTTGGGACTTGGCTTCATTCTCCAACAGGTCTAGGGGTGAACGATGTCCGTGAAGCGTTACAAACTACCGGTTTCAACGTCGGTATACAGAATCCGCAAAGCGAGAGCGAAGTTGAAGAAAATGACGATGGCGCGGAAGATCGAACTGATGGTTGAAGCGGGCCTGTTGACCGAAAGCCAAGCCAAGACTGCCATGCAGAAACTCGCGGAAACAACCGCCTCAACGGTTGTCAGTGATGGTTCAATTCCAAACAACCCAATTTGATTGCTTGAAATCTATCCGCCTACACGGGAAGCGTTCTGTCCGTCCGATTCGGTTGTGGGGTTTCGATAGGCACCATCGCCTATCATAACCTTGCACCCGAATTTTTGCTTGCCACACGACCGACGGCATGACGACGTGAGGACTTCCGATTCATGACTGGTATTCTGCTGATCCAACTGGGTACACCTGATGCGCCGACCAAGGAGGCGCTCAAGCCGTATTTGAAGCAGTTCCTTTCGGACCCGCGGGTGATTGAAGTCCCCAAGATCATCTGGTGGCCGATTCTGAATGGCCCGATCTTGCTGACCCGTCCGAAAGCGTCGGCAGAGAAGTACGCGCGGGTTTGGGATCCGGTCACCGGCTCCCCGCTTATGCACTACACCAAGCGGCAAACCGAGTTGGTGCAGGCGCAGTTTCCGAACACGCCGGTGCGGTTCGGGATGCAGGTCGGCAACCCATCGTTGGAAAAAGTCGTCCACGAGATGGTCAAGGAAGGCTTCGACCGCATCATCTGTATGCCGATGTACCCGCAATACTCCGCGACCACGTATGCTAGCGCCACGGACGTTTTGTTCCAAGCCCTCATGAAGGTCCGCAAGGTTCCGGCCATCCGCGTCGTGCCGCCGCACTACGACCACCCGGCGTACATCGAAGCACTGGCCACGATCGTGAACGAAGACCGCGCACGGTTGGGATGGGAACCGGAACACACTGTCATTAGCTTCCACGGCATTCCGCAAAAGTACGCCCAACGTGGTGATCCCTATGCCACGCAGTGCGTGCGGACAACGCAGCATCTCGTGGCGCGACTGGGCTGGAAACGCCACGATTGGACCCGCACGTTCCAATCGCGTTTCGGGCGGCAACCGTGGTTGAAACCGTACACGGACGATGTGCTGACCAAGCTCGCGGAAAAAGGCACGAAGCGGGTCATGGTGGTGCTGCCCGGCTTCACAGCCGATTGCCTCGAAACGATCGACGAAATTGGCCACGAGTCCGAAGAAGTGTTCCACCATGCCGGCGGCGAAAAGCTCCGCGCCTGCCCCTGCCTGAACGATCACCTCAAGTGGATCGAAGCGATGGCCACGATCCTGCGCGAAGAAGGCGCGGGCTGGATCAAGTAATCCTCATCACGCTTGTGGGCGGCGTAGGAATCGACTCAGGATCACGGCGGCCAGCAACAGGCTCCCGGAGAGGTAGAACGGCATGTCCTCACGTCCGGTGGCGTCGCGTAGCACGGCCGCCAGTTGCGGGATGAAGAACGCGATGCCCCAACCGAGGAACACAAGGCCGTAGTTGAGGCCGAGGTTTTTCGCGCCGTAGTAGTCCGCCGTCATCGCCGGCATCAGGCAAAGTGCGCCGCCGTATTGCCACACCACCACACCGACGACGATGAACAACAGCAGCACGTTTTTGTCTGCCACCGCATAGGGTGTAATCAGCAGGCAAATCGCCGACAGGATGCCGTTCAACGTGTACGCATTCACGCGGCCAATCCGGTCCGAATAACTGCCGGTGCCGACGCGACCGGAGGCGTTCAAGATGCCGCCGAACGACGCGAGTAACCACGCATTGGCCGCGAAGAACGGCACGTTACTCGCGGTGGTTTTCAAAATGGGTGCCGCGTTGGCAATCACGAGTAGCCCGGATTGCGCACTGCCGATGAACAAGAACATCAAGCCGTAAAACTGCCACGTCTTCAGCATGTCCTTCGCGGTCCAGTCCGTGGTACTGATCGTCGGTCGCGGGGTGTTCGATTGCGGTGCGGCGGGCGGGGTGTATCCGGCAGGCGGGCGAATCAGCAACAACCCGGCGCCGATCACCACGACGCCGAACAAGACCCCTAACCCGACGAGACTTCCGGTTAACCCGTACTCGCCAATTAAGTAACTAGCGAGTGGTGAAATGTAAATCGCCGCGCCACCGTAACCCCCGACGACCAGCCCGACGATCAACCCTCGGCGGTGCGGGCCGAACCACTTCACCGCCGCTGGTGTGGCTGCCGCATACCCGAACCCCATGCCAATTCCACCCAGCGCGCCGAAGCCGATCACGAGGCCCAAATAACTCTTCATCAACCCGGCCAGAATACACCCCGCCGAGAGCGAAACGCCCGCGATCATCGCACCCATTCGCGGGCCGTAGCGGTCCTGCAATCGACCGCCGGGGATCATCATCAGCGCGAACAAAAATCCACAAATCGCATAGGCCCAGGTGGCTTGGGCGTCCGACAGGTACACCCACCCTTCGTTCACCCCCGTCATCGGCGTGCCGACCAAGTCCGCACTCTTCGCAATCAGGTTCGCCTTCCACACGCTCCACGCATACAGGATGCCCAAGCACAGGTTCACCGTCGTGCCCGCACCCGTGACAACCCACGCCCGCGTGGGCACACTTTCCGCTGTGGTCATGACGTTCCCTGACAAACTTTAACGCCGCCCCGATGCGAGGCGGCGTCAAAGTTCTATTAGAATCACCGGCTTATTGGCCACGGATCGGTAACAGGAGCTGCACGGTCGATGACTGAAGCGGGGTGGCGGACGCCGAGTCCATCTGCACGACGAGGTCTTTCAAGTTCTTGCGGAAGCCGTCGAACTGGGTTTGCAGTTGGTCCTTTTCCGTGACGCGGGCTTTCAAATTTGTCTGTAACGTGTCCCGCTCTTTTTCAAGGCCGTTGCTACGCGATTCTTCGGATCGGAATCGCCGCTCTGCCTCGGCCGCTTTTGCTAGGGCCGAATCACGTGCGGTTTCAGTGGCTTTTAAGTCCTTCTCCAGTTTCGAGACACGCGACTCCAACGACGACAATTTGGCCCCACTGATTGCACCGGGCGTTGTCTGCCCACAGCCCCAAGCGGAGATGAACCCGGCAAAAATAATCAGGACGATTGTGACGGCGCGGATCATGGTGAGAATCTCCGAGTGTAGAATTTAAGCGTGGGCAATCGGGCATCCCACGTGACTGGATGCAAATAGCCCAGACTACTTCGGCAGCCAAAGCCAGTGAACTTAACCCAAATCCTCGAAATTATCTGAAGTGCCCAGAACATCCAGTTTTACGATGAGCAATACTTACGAAAAAGAGCCACATCCACAACGCAAATGAGCCACATGCACAACGCAAAAAAGCCCATGCACGATCGATCGTGCATGGGCTTTGATTCTCCTCCCACAGTCAACCATCACTCAATCCCACTAATCACGGTCTCATGAATCTTGCCGTCCCGTACATAGTACGTCTTCACCGGGCTGAAGGTGGCGAGGTCTTTGTGATCCAACACGTATTGCACGTTGGCGAGGTTGAGCGATTCCCACAGGTGTAGCCCGATCAGGATGTCACCTTGTTGCAGGCCAGCGCGGGCGGCAGGGGTTCCGTTGCCGACGTGTTGAATGAGCATTCCGCCGCGAAGTTGGGCGTCGATGCGGGTCACCAGTTCTTTGCCCACCGGGTATAACTTCACGCCGAGTTTGCGGAAGACGCCGTCGTTGCTTAATGACGGTGCGTTGACAGTCGGGGTTGCGACAATTGCACTGACTGGTTGCACGGTGATGTTCAACTCGACACTTTCAGCACTGCCGGATTCGGATGCGCGGCGAACCCGGACCGCGATGGCCTTGGCGGGGCGGTCCAGGAAGCTGCGTTCGAGGTCGATCGACGTGCAGATCGGCAAGTCGCCGACCCGTTCGATGATGTCGCCTGCTTTCATCCCGGCAACCGATGCGGGGGAATCGGTTTCGATTCGTTGAACGATCACGGTTCGGCGGATGGGCGAGTCTTCCGCATCGCGTTCGTGCTTGTCCAGGGCCACAATTCCGTGACGCAACCCGGAGCGGCGTTTGATGCTCATCATCTCGGCGGCTTTGGCGATCATCGTGTCCACCGGGATCGCAAACGCGATGTTCTGTGCCCCGGCCCGGATCGCCACGTTCACACCGACGACTTCGCCGAGTTTGTTGAACAACGGCCCGCCAGAGTTGCCGGGGTTGATCGGCGTTTGCGTTTGAATCAGCGACTTGTACGAGACTTCTTTGTTGAGCGTCACGTCCCGTTTCATCGCCGAGACGTGGCCCAGCGTGACCGTGTGTTCGTAGCCATACGCATTGCCGATCGCAATCACCCGCTCCGCGAGCATCAAGTCATTCGCGGTGCCCAACGACACGAGCGGCAACGGCTTCGGCGGGTCGATCTTAATCACCGCAAGGTCCGATTCTTTGTCCAGTGCAATCACCCGAGCCAAGCAGTTCGTGCCGTCGCACAGCCGCACCCGCAACGATTGCACGTCATCGACGACGTGGTAATTGGTCACGATGTACCCGCGTGGGTCGAGGACAATGCCCGTGCCCATGCCGTTGACCCGTTGCGGTTGCATCGTGGCGACGCGAAGCGGGTCGTCGGTCGCGTTGTTGATGCGTTCGCTGTGGATGTTGACCACGGCGCCCTTGACCCGTTCCACAACCGCGACCAAGTCGTCACGCCGCGAACTGGGTCGATCGTCTGCCGTCACGGGTGCCGGGCAAGTGCTTGCCAGACCGAGTGCGATTATGAAATTGAATAAACAGGCGACCCCGGCAGACGTGTGCTGACGCATGATGACCCCAAAGTACCGGGGCGGCAGGCCGCCCGAACCATCCTGGCTTCGTACTACTCCTTTCGGAATCCGCGCAAACGCCCCTCGAACTCCCGTTCACAGGGAAGCGAAGTCTGCATCGAAACAAGTCACAGTCGTGCCGCACAGTCTCAACACGTCGGCTAATCCATGTCCATCAATCACGCCAACCTTGCGGCCTGTAGCGGTTGCCCGGCAGTTGCTCCGGGCGACCCTGCCGGATACCCTGATGGCACCGGCTTTCCTCCCCAAACCGAGTGTACCCAATGGCCAAGACACCCCGCATGGAACAACTCGAAGCTATGCTCCGCGAAGACCCCCACGATGCGTTCTTGCGGTACGGCTTGGCGATGGAACACACCAGCGCCGGCGACGACACCAGCGCCACGGTCGTGCTGTTAGAATTGATCGCGCTGAAACAATCCGACCCCTACGTCCCCGCCTACTTGCAAGCCGGCCAATCGCTGATGCGGCTAGGCCGCGAACCCGAATCCGCAATGGTCCTAAAAGAAGGCATCGAAGCCGCCCGCAAAACCGGCAACCTCCACGCAATGGGCGAAATGGAAGCGTTATTGGCGACTGTGGAGTAGCGTCGAAGTGCGGGTTTCGGAGTTGCTAGCCCGGCAATCTCTCCAGATGCGGTAGGATGATTGCTTCAGGACGGCTGAAATCTCATTCGGAACTACGATCTATGCAACCCGAAGACTCGACTAACAAGTACAACGTTGAACTCTCACAGTCTACGGTCATCGAAACTTCCCACACCGACGGGGAAGGCACGATTCTGGCCGGCAAGTACAAGCTGATCGAGGCCATTGGCGAAGGCGGAATGGGGAAAGTTTGGCTGGCGCACCAGTCCGAACCCGTGAAGCGGCGCGTGGCGGTCAAGCTCATCAAGCGGGGCATGGACTCCCAGCAAGTGCTGGCACGGTTCGACGCGGAGCGGCAAGCGCTGGCCATGATGGACCACCCGAACATTGCCAAGGTGTTCGACGGCGGCCTGACCGTCGATGGCCGACCGTTCTTCGTGATGGAGTTGGTCAAGGGCGTGCCGATCACGGAGTATTGCGACCGTCACAAGCTCAGCCCGCAACAACGGCTGGAACTGTTCGTGCCGGTCTGTCTGGCGATTCAACACGCCCACCAGAAGGGGATCATCCACCGCGACATCAAGCCGTCGAACGTGTTGGTTGCACTTTACGACGACAACCCGGTCCCCAAGGTCATTGACTTCGGCGTGGCCAAGGCGACCGGGCAATCGCTTTCCGAACACACGATCAACACCGGCTTGGGCGCGGTCGTCGGCACGCCGCAATACATGTCCCCGGAGCAGGCCACTTTCAACAACCTCGACATCGACACCCGCAGCGACATTTATTCCCTGGGCGTGCTGCTGTACGAACTGCTGGTCGGAAGTCCGCCGTTCGGCTCGCCGCAGTTGAGATGGGTTGGGCCGGCGGAAATACTCCGCATGGTCCGGGACGAGGAACCGCAGCGACCCAGTTTGAAACTGAGTTCAGCCGAGGGCTTGCTGACGATTTCCACGAACCGGGGGACGGAGCCGAAGAAGCTAACACTACTGTTGCGGAATGAACTCGACTGGATCGTGATGAAGGCCCTGGAGAAAGACCGCACGCGGCGGTACGAAACGGCCAACGGCTTCGCGGCAGACATCAACAGGTATCTCGCCGGGGAGCCGGTCCAAGCGCACCCGCCGAGTGCGGTCTATCGGTTCAAGAAGTTCACCCGGAAACACGTCAAGGAGGTGATTGCGGCGACCGTCGTTGCGCTCGGACTGTTGGCAGGACTGGCGTTGGAGGTTCGGTCGAGCAACCGGGTGAAACTGGCACTCGTCGGGGAAACGGAGGCCCGTGGTCAAGCCGAACGCGCGGCCGCGGCCGAGAAGGATGCGAAGGAGCAAGCCCAGAGGCGGCTAACCCAGATCGAGAAGGGCAGCGCCGTCCTCACCTCGGTCTTCGACGACCTGGACATCCGCAAGGTCAAGGACGGGACGGAACCGCTGGAGGCGGGGTTGGCGAAGCGGCTAGTTAAAGCCGCGCAAGACCTGGAAGGAGACGCGGTCGGGGATCCACTGGTGGTGGCCGCCCTGCAGTACAAGCTCGGTAAGGCGCTCATGAGCTTGGGCTTTCCGAACGATGCCTTACCCCTGTTTCAGAAGGTCCGGGAGACGCGGACCGCCAAACTGGAGACCGACCACCCCGACACGCTCGCCAGCACGAGTGACCTGGCATCGAGCTACCTCCAAACCGGCAAGCTGACCCTGTCCGTGTCTCTTTACGAAGAAACGCTCAAGCTCATGAAGGCAAAGTTAGGAGTAGACCACCCCGACACACTGACCTGCATGAATGACTTGGCGACGAGCTATCTGGCCGCCGGAAAGCTCGCCCTGGCCGTGCCACTCTTTGAAGAAACCTTGAAGCTAATGAAGGCCAGCCCGGCGGGCGACCATCCCGATCTACTCACCTGCATGAACAACCTGGGAACGTGCTACCAATACGCCGGGAAGCCCGAACTCGCCCTACCATTGTTTGAAGAAACCCTGACCCTCAAGAAGGTGAAGATGGGGGCCGACCACCCCGACACACTCAGCGGTATGAACAACCTGGCGTCGAGTTACCAACTCAACGGGAAACTTGACCTAGCCCTCGCACTTTACGAAGAAACGTTAAAGCTCAAGAAGGCCAAGCTCGGGGCCGACCACCCGTCTACGCTCGCCAGCATGAGCAACTTGGCCTCCTGCTTCCAGGCGGATGAGAAGCTCGACTTGGCTATGCGAATTTACGAAGAAACTGTCAAGCTCAAGAAGGCCAAACTCGGGGCCGACCACCCCGACACGCTCGTCAGCATCAACAACCTGGCCTCTTGCTATCAGGCGGCTGGGAAGCTCGACTTGGCGGCGCGACTTTATGAAGATACTGTCAAGCTCAAGAAGGCCAAACTTGGGGCCGACCACCCCGACAC
>JANLRE010001077.1:0-3028 GCA_031368205.1 Fimbriiglobus sp.
TTCGGTTTCGAGGTCTTTGACGCGCTTCCAGGTCTTGCCGTCGTCGGTGCTGCGGGCGAGGCTGATGGGCGTGCGCAGAATCGGGGTGTGGTTGTAGATCAGGAACACGTCGCCGGTTTTCGTGCGGACGGCGTCGATGCCAGCGCTGGGGTTGGGCAACTCGGTCGGTTCGGCGGGGGTGAAGGTTTTGCCGCCGTCGGTGGAGACGGAGCGGCAGACTTGCCTTGGGCTGCGCGACCGCATCAGCGCAATGATCGACCCGTTTTGGCCCTCGAAGATCGTCGGCTGAATCTGGCCGTGGCCGGACTTTTCGTTGAACGCATTGGACCGCAACCACGTCGCGCCGTCATCCGTGGACCGATCGACGTAAGGCGTCCAACATTTATGGCTTTCGACTGAAGTGCCGGTCAGGATGGTGCCGTCTTTCAGTTGGATCGGCTTGGCACGGACGGGGCCGTAGAAGCTGGCCGGGAGCATCTCGGGCTTCGACCACGTCTTGCCCGCATCGGCAGACTTGCGGGCGTACCCGGTCCAGGTCATCGGGTCCGGTCCGGCTTTGTACCACAGCCAAAGGGTTCCCTTGGCGGTCTTGAACAAGATCGGGTTCCACGTCGGGTAGCCCGGTTCCTTGCCGACGACTTCGAGCGGTCCCCATTTTTGGCCGTCGAAGTGGCTTTGCCAAATCTGCACGTCCTTCGCCTTCTCCGCCGTCCCGCCGAACCACGCCGCGAGGAACTTCCCCGGCTCCAGTTCGACTATCGTGGAGGCGTGACACGACGGGAACGGGGCTTTTTCAAAAATGAACATGATGGACCCTGTGGAGAAGAGTGAACCCAAGCAGAGAGATTAACCACGGAATACGCGGAAAACACGGAACGAAAATCATTTAGTTGAAGCGGTCAATCCGTTCTTCATGTAAAAGGAGCCGTTCTGATCTCTTCCGTGTTTTCCGTGTATCCCGTGGTGAAATTGGTTTGTTCTCAGTTACCGATGACTTCTTTGCGGTCGGCGTCCCAGAAGATTTTCTTGCCGGTGCGGTACGACAGGTTCGCCAAGTGGGCAGCAAGAATGACGCGGTGGCCGAGTTCGATGCTGGAGTTGGGTTCGTCCTTGGACTTCACGCACTCGACCCAGTTCTTGACGTGGAGCGGCGTTTCCGGTTCGACCTTCCAAGTTTGGACGGGCTTCATGTCCGGGGTAATTTTGTCGATGGTGTCGTACAGCCGGATGTCTTTCTCGGCGTCGCAAATCAACGTTTGCTTAGTTCCGTAGAACGCGGCGCCGACGCCGTCCGCCCCGTTGACGAACTGCACGGCAAAATTCGCAGCGAACTTGCCGTAGTCCCAGACGCCGTGGACGACATCCGGCGTTTCCCACTTCTCGAAGTGGTACTTGCCGCCGTTCGCCACGGCACTCTTGGGCACGTCCACACCGCCCAGCCACGCGATGATGTCGAGTTGATGCGCACCGATGTCGGTCATCAACCCGCCCGCGTAATCCCAGTACCACCGCCACGCCCAGTAGCGGTGCGCGTCGAACGGGCGCTTGGTGGCGGTGCCCAGGAACGCATCCCAGTTCAGTTTCTTGGGGTCGAACTTGAAGTCCTTGGGCACCGCGAACGGGTCACGCTTGATCCAGTTGCGGCAGTCCCAGACCTTCGCCCAGACGAGCTTGCCGAACGCGCGGCCCTTCACCGCCTTGGCCGCCTCTTCCCAGTGCGGCCCGCTGTGCCGCTGGTTGCCCACTTGTACGATGCGGTTGGCCCGGCGCACCGCGTCCACCATCTCGTTGCCTTCGTCAATCGACTTCGTGAGCGGCTTTTCGACGTAGACGTCCTTTTCCGCCTGCATCGCGGCCAGAAGTTGTTCCTTGTGGTGGTGATCCGGCGTCGTGATGATGACGGCGTCGAGGCCCTTGTGTTCGAGCAGCTTGCGGTAGTCGGCGTAAATTTTCGGCGCGTCCTGGCCCGCGTCATCCACGACCTTTAACATGGCGTCCAAGCGGAACTCGGCGATGTCGCACAGTGCCACCGCGTTGTGCTCCAGCTTCATCACTTCTTTCAGGATCGTCTTGCCACGGTTGCCACACCCGATGAGGCCGACGTTCAGCTTTTCATTGACGTTGCGTGCCTGTAAACTCGGCGCGCCGAGAATGGTGAACCCCGCCGCTGCGGAGGTTTGGAGAAACGCTCGACGCGAGGGCGGCAGTGCATCCGACATGGGCAAATCTCCGATGAGGCACTCGAACGGCTTAATTCTGCTATCGTAACCGAAACGGTGGCCTCGCTGTCAACGATTTCAAGAGATGTTGGCATTGCGGTTCGTTCACTGTCATACTAAAGACCCCGCCGACCTTGAACTTCACGTACCGCAGCCATGACGATTCCCCCTTCCACGCCCCCGAGTTGGGCACAAGTTGAAACAGTGCTTGGTCCCTTACCCCGACGCGCCGTAACAGCTTTTGCAGTTCGTGCCGCACGGCGAATCGCGCCAGTTATTGCGCACACGGGTAAACACTACGGGCCAGAATCGTTGGAGTGGATGAACGCGATCGAAGCCACGATGCGTATCGTCGAAGCCTATTGCGCGGGAGAATCCGTCAGCCGGTTTACACTCGATTTGGCATCCGACGTGGCACGGTGCGCAGCGAACGCGATGGCAAACGCAAGCCAAGTGCTCGGCCTCTCGGCGCACGCCGAAGCCGCCGAACTCGCCTACGCCGCCGCCGCGTTTGCCGCCGATTGTGCCCGCGCCAAGAACCCGACCCGTGCGGCCACACTCGCCGTCCAAGCCGTTCGCGCAGCCGCCAATGGAAATGAAATTACGCCCGAGCAACAGGCCGATTTAAGAACCCTTTACACCCAGACCCTTGGCGATCCGAATACGCCCACCGATGCCACAGAGGACGGGCCGATGAGTTCGCTCTGGCCGAACGGGGAACCGACGTGGTCGTCAACGGGCTGGGAGCAATTCCGCAAAGCGAAGGTCGCCGTTGTCGTGCTGGCGATAAACAAATCGGGCTTGTAGGT
>JANLRE010000441.1:0-7222 GCA_031368205.1 Fimbriiglobus sp.
CTGGCGAAGCCGTAACAACCGTAAATGATTTGCTCCCTCCCCGCGTGCGGGGAGGGTTGGGGTGGGGTCCGAACAGCCACCCGAGCTAGTCGCTTCCTGAACCGGGTGGAAGGCTCCGACCCCCCTTAATCCCCCCGCAAACGGGGGGAGAGAAGACTTTTTGCCCCTCTGTCATCAATCGCCTCTTCGAGATCGACCCAGGTTTTGCACCCGGCGTAGGCGGGGTGTTCGGGGACGATCACCGGCGTGGGTATTCGGTAGGCTCGCACGGTCAAGGCGTACACCCCCGGCGTGCGGTAATGGAACCGTTGGCGAACGGTGTCGGCGGCCCAGATGTGGAAGGGTTCGAGTTCCAGTGCGGCGTCCAACTGGTCCAAAAACTGCACCGCTGTGACTTCGACGAAGGTTGCGAAGGCGATCATGCCGGGTGCGGGGCGGTTGGCTTCGACGGCTTCGAGCATCGGGAGAAACTCGGGTCGAATCCCCTTCTGTTGCTGTTCATGGAAGTGGGTCGGGTACAGCCAAAAGCGATCATGTTCCGGGCGAAAGACGCCGCCCGTTTCCGCGATGCCGCCCTTGCGCAGGATCACCGTTTGCCGCCCTTCGCCGATGGCCCGACACACGACCGCCCACTCTTTGAACGCGATTTTTAACATGCCTTACCCCAAGAAAGTATTCTCACCGCGTTGCTGCCGGGCCAACAGTTCTTTCACCGCTTCGGGCGGCGACTTGCCTTCGTGCAGCACTTGGTAAACCCCGGTCATGATCGGCATGTCGATGCCCATTTCGCACACCCGGTGGTAGACACTTTTACTGGTATAAACGCCTTCGGCGACTTGCGGGCGGGCCATCACTTCGGCCATCGTCGCCGCCCCACGTGCCAGTTGTTCCCCCACACCCCGGTTGCGGCCGTGCAGGCTGAAGCAGGTCGTGATGAGGTCGCCCAACCCGGCCATGCCCATGAACGTCGCGGGGTCCGCGCCGTGGGCGACGCTGAACCGGGTCATCTCCACCAAGCCACGGGTCACGAGCGCGGCCTTGGCGTTGTCGCCGAACTTGAGGCCGTCGCAGATCCCCGCCGCGATGCCGATGACGTTCTTCAGCGCCCCGGCTAACTCCACGCCCACCACGTCCGTGTTCGTGTAAATCCGCAACCGCGACCCGCCGAGTTGATCCTGCACCCACCCCGCCAGCGCCGCGTGACTCGAAGCCGCCACGACCGACGTGGGTTTGCCGCGTGCCACTTCCTCCGCGTGGCTCGGACCGCTCAGCACGACCAAATCTTGCGTACCCAGCACAGCCGCGAGAATCTCCGTGGGACGTTGAAACGTGTGGATTTCAATTCCCTTCGTGAGGCTGACAACGGGAACGCCAGACTTCGCCAAGCCCCGAAACGGGGTGATGGTGGTCCGTAAAAACGCGGTCGGAATCGCCACAATCCAACAGTCCGCATCGGCAACGGCGGCACCAGGGTCCGTGGCAATCTCCACCGAGTCCGGGATCGGCACGCCGACCAGTTGCCGGGTGTTCTCCCGCTGTTCGCGCAATTCGGTTGCCGTGCTAGCGTGGGCACACCAGAGCCGCACCACGTTGCCGGGTTTGTGCGCCAGCATCACGGCAATGGCCGTCCCCCAACCGCCGGACCCGAGAACCGCGTATGTCGGCATGTGAATCGGCTCCGCACCAGAGAATCCGGACATCCCGATCAGTTTACCGAGTCGCACACGACTTCTGCTGATTTCGCCGAATCGCCTTTCAGTCGGGGATCGAATGAAGTCGAAAGCAGATGTGGATCGAGACGTGCAAGAACGGCACGCGATTCGGGGGCAGACGGGCTGACGGTTCAGCACATCTGCAAATTTTGACCATCATTTCGCGCATCTATTGGAGGGACAACTATGGCAGCCCATCTGCATCTGTACCGGGCGCCGGAAGCCGTTGCGGAATACGCGGACCAGTCACCCGACCCGACCATTCGCGTTCGACTCGGCGATTTGTTACCGCTCGTGGCGATGGCTCAGAAACTCAATTTCATCTGGTTAAAAGACTTCCTCGACGACGAAGTCTGCATCACGGAAGACCTGCACCAAGTGCTGCAATCCTTCCGGGGTTGTCGCCCCTCGGCGTGAGTGCGATTCTTCACTGGGGTGTGCGATTCTCGTTTGAATCGCACACCCCGGTTTCATTTCGCCCCGTCTGCCGACAGCGATCCGAACAATACTTCACTTCGTCCCAAACCTTCGCCCACTTCTTCCGCCACGCAAACGGGTGGCCACAACTGGCACACGTCTTCGTTGAGCGATTCTCCCGTTTAATCGGCTTAGGCATGGGGCGTTACCCCAGTGAAGTCTGTGCATTGTGAAGGTTGCATGTTGATTGCGAGTCAATCATATGAACGGCCTTCTCCAAGCTGTTCGATGACATATTGCAACATCACGTTACGACTCAATACTAGACCCCACAGGAACTGTTCAATGCTCCGTCGCTCCGCGTTTACGTTGATCGAATTGCTTGTGGTCATCGCCATTATTGCTATTTTGATCGGGCTGTTGCTACCCGCCGTCCAGAAAGTCCGCGAGGCTGCTGCCCGGTTGTCATGCCAGAACAACATGAAGCAATTCGGGCTAGCACTCCACAATTACGAAAGCACGAACGGCAAGCTGCCAGCCAGCCGCGTCACGGTGGGTGCCGTATCGAAGTTCCGCTCTTGGACGCCGTTGGCGCTAACATACGTCGAACAAGACAACGTTGGGCGGTTGTGGGATTTGACCAAGAAATGGAACGTCGCCCCGAACTTGGCCACGTCGCAAACCAGTTTCAAGCTGTTCGCGTGCCCGTCGTCGCCGTCGGCCCGGATCACACCGACCAGCGGCCCGGTACTGGGGAGCGGCGATTACGGTTCGGTGAACGCGATCCGCCGTCGCTTCTACACCGCCAACTCGATCCCAAACTTTCCCACCCCCGGCACCGCACCCGGCGATGAGGCACTCGGGGTGTTGGTCAAGGATTTGGATACCACAATTTTGTCCATCACCGACGGCACCAGCAACAGCATCATGATCGCCGAAGATGCCGGGCGCCCGAACCTGTTTCAGCAAGGCAAAGACGCGAGTAAATCCACCGCCGACGGCTGGGGCTGGGCGGACCCCGACTGCGGGTTCAGCATTGATGGAGTCGTTCCCGGCGTGCTGGGTGCGAACTGGGTAACCGGCGGCAAGTGCATCATGAACTGCACCAACGACAGCGAGTTTTACAGCTTCCACAAGGGTGGCATCAACGTCACATTCGCGGACGGCTCCGTCCGCTTCCTCCGGGATTCGATCGCCCCCGCAACGCTGGCCGCGCTGGTCACCCGCGACGCCGGCGACATTGCAGGCGATTTCTAAATTGCGACGATTCATGCAATCACAACGAAGTAACCCCGAGCGGCTCGGGGTTACTTCGTTGTGATTGTTTCCATCATACGTCTTTACGGCTGAAGCCGATCATGCCGATCACGACCGCTACGGTGCTTAACCCGAGCGCGAGCAATGCAATTTGTGTAACAATTGCGGGGTCGTACTGGCCACGTAATACATAGTGTAAGCGGGACAACATCCGGTCCGGTGTCGGGTAGGGTTCCGGCAGTAGTGATAGCAATACAATTCCGCCGTAAAGTAGCAACCAAAACAGTGTAATGCCGATGACCGTGCCGCTGGATAGCGAGCCGATCGTGACGCCCCAGGAGATGACGACTGTTAATACAGCGACGACCAAGCCAATCGCAACAAGTCCGCCCAATACTGTGAGATCGGGATCAAACATGAAGTGATGAACGGCTAGTATCCCTGTTGCGAGAAGTGTGAACGTGCAGAGAACCACGACCAACCGTGCGTGCCATTTCGCCAAGAAGTATTGATGCCGGCTAATACCCCGGCTGAGTATCGCATCTGCAACAGATGAGCGTTCGGAACTGATACTGCTGACGGCCAATAATGCGACCAATCCGAGGCCGCCGACCACCAACCCACGCAACAAGTTTTCGGTCTGCACCGACGCGGCTTGAACGATCCCGGCTTCACGGTGAACGCCGACTTTGTACAGCACATAACCACCCGCCGCCAGGACCGACATGAGCACCCAAAGCCGGTACACCCAACTTTGTAGCGTTTGGCGCAAATCGGTCTGTAGAACGGCCCAATAGGGCAAAAACGGGTTGAAGCGGATGGTGCGTTCCGGGGTTGTGGTGTCCATAGCATCTCCGGAAATTACGCCGCTTCGCTGGCTTGATAGAGTCGGGTGAAGCCGCGCGACTCTTCCCGTTCGACGAGATCCAAATACGCTTGTTCGGTCTGCATTCCCACGCTGCGAACGCTGACCAACGTCACTTTGCCATCACACAATGTTTGAAACACTTGGGCCAAAATTGCGGTGTTGGCAACGTCGTCAACCAGTTTCAAATCAAGCCGTCGGTGCCGCAATGTCACGGACGTGACTTCTTTCATTGCCTTCAACACCGCGAGTGTTTTCGTGATGGATTTTTGGTCGCCTTCGAGGTCGAGTTCATAATGATTCTTGCGAATCCGGCCCTTCAAATCTTGTAACGTGCCGTGAAAGATTAGCTGCCCTTTGTTCAACACCGCAGCATGATTACACACCTCATCAACGTCCGTGAGGTTGTGGCTCGATAGAATCATGGTCTTTTCGGCGGCGAGCGTCTTAATCAGTTCCAACATGCTACGCCGGGCTTCAATGTCGAGACCATGAGTTGGTTCGTCCCAAATCAACAAATCGGGTTCGTTAATTAAGCTCGCGGCAACGGCAAGGCGTGCGGTCATACCGGGTGTGAAGTAGGCGATCGGTTCGCCGGAATGCGGTAGCAAATCAACGGCGCGGATCAGGGACGCCAACTTCGGTTTGCGGGAATCGCGCGACATTCCGAAGAGCCGGGCAATGTAATCCAGGTACGTGATGGGCGTCATGCCCCGAGGAAATTGCGGGTTGGTCGGGATGTAGCCGATGCGTCGCCGCAGTTCCGCCGCGTTGGGGTGCATCACCTTCCCGAACACCTTTGCCCACCCCGCCGTGGGCCGGTGCAGCCCGAGAATCAGCCGCAAAAACGTGGTTTTCCCCGCCCCGTTTGGTCCGAGCAACCCCAGCACCGCGCCCGGCTCAATGCTCAGATTCGCGTCGTTGAGCGCGATGTGCCGGTTCAGATAAATCTTGGTCAGGTGGGCCGTTTCCACCACCAATCCCGCGTTCGCATTTGCCACACCCAGCCCTCCCCCATACGACGATCCCCCGATAGTCGCGGCCCGGCAATAGCGTGAAGCGAGTCGGAGAGCAAGCGGAGTTTCCGGGAGATTAAATGGAACGTGTCAGTCTCGAATTGCGCTAGATTGACCGTTCTGCGTGATGCGATTCAGTCGAACCGTTGGTGTTACGATTCCGATGATGCGTTTCGGCGACGGGAAGTTCATGATCGGGTTGTCGATTCAATGTCGCTATTAAAGTATTGAGGTTACCCTGCTTCGACGCCCGAATTATTTCTCGCGCTTCATCGTATTTCTTTAATTCCGTTTCAAAACTGCGATCCATCTGTTCCAGGATTGAATCGGCACGCAATTCAAAACGACGGACCGACCGGAATAAGTACCCTGCTAGGAGCAAAGAAACACCCAAATTAAAAATAAGTCCGATCATAGTGGTGTCACCCCTGAATCTTCTTGGTCAATGCCGCAACCTGTTTCGTCAAATTGGCTATCTGCTCGTCTTTGGTGGCCAGAAGTTGTTCGTCTTTTTCCACGATGATTTTCTGGTTTTCCTGTAATCGTCGGATTTCTGCATCGTGTTCATCTCGTCTATCCTTCCGCATCCGTTTTTCACGCTGCTCCAACTCTTTTCGATACTGATCGGTTCTTGCTTCCAGTCGGATTTCTTTTTCCCGAACCCTCTTCTCCGCGTACCAGATCGCTAAGCCGATCACGACTACTATCGGAAATTGGCGGAGTATCTCGATTAACCAATCGGGCATTGAGCACTCCGTCGATGAATGGGGAAGTCACTCGTCTCGACACCCGCCATTTTCCGTCAGTATACAGCAGATTCTTCACCGAGTAAATTGAGTAGCACTTCACATCCCAGCCCAGTCGCGGGGGTGGAGCCAGTAGTCGGTTAGTTCGGCTTCGCGGGTGCCGGGTTTGGCGTGGTAGTCGTAGACGAAGCGGACCATCGGCGGCAGGCTCATCAAAATACTTTCGACGCGGCCGTTGGTTTTCAGCCCGAAGATGGTGCCGCGATCGTAGAGCAAGTTGAACTCGACGTACCGGCCACGGCGGTATTCTTGAAATTCACGTTGCTCGGCGGTCCAGTCGAGCGGGTTGCGTCGGGTGACGATTGGGACATAGCTCGGCAGGAATTGTTCGGCCGCGTCTTGGATGAACTTGAAGGCGTGTTCGAGATCACCGGCGTCGAAGTAGTCGAAGAAAATTCCGCCGACACCACGCGCTTCGTTGCGGTGTTTCAGGTGGAAGTATTCGTCACAATCGTGCTTCAACTTCGCGTGATCGACGAGTGGTGCATACTGGTCGCAAACTGTTTTCCAGGTGCGATGAAAGTGAACCACGTCTTCCTGGAACGGGTAGTACGGCGTGAGGTCCGCCCCGCCGCCGAACCAGGCTTTACTACCGTGCGTGAGCATCCGGAAGTTCATGTGTACCGTGGGGATCATCGGGCTACGGGGGTGTAGCACGAGGCTCAGTCCGGTGGCGGTGAAGGTGGGGCCGTCACCGGGGACTTGCTTGGCGAACTCGGGGGTGAACTCGCCGTACACTTCCGAGAAGTTCACGCCCGCCTTTTCAAACACGCCGCCGTTCTCAATCACCCGACTGCGGCCACCCCCGCCGCCGGGCCGATCCCAACGGTCCTCGCGGAACATCGCCACGCCGTCCGCTTCTTCTAGACCGACACAAACGCGATCTTGCAGTTGTTGAAAGTACACAACGGCACGATGGTGCAACTCAGTCGCTACGAGCGGGGTCATGGCATCTCGCTTTGTGTGCGTGTCAGTTATGTTGACAGATTTTGCTACGATTCTCAGTCATTCTTGGCTTTGTGCCCTGAAGGGGCACCGGAGTGTAGTGACTGTGTTAGAAGTCAAGCTGGATTTGCGACGTTCGAGTGTCGCCAGGTTGTTTTGTTTTGGACCATCGCGTTGGCGATTGTTAGGAGTTTGTGAGCCACA
>JANLRE010001147.1:0-4073 GCA_031368205.1 Fimbriiglobus sp.
GTCACTGGCATCACGATCCAGGGGAACTTCATCGGCACCGACGTTTTGGGCACGTCGGCCATCCCGAATGGCACCGGCGGTATCATCTTGGTTGGCGTCACCGTTACTCAGACGTTGACCAACGTTCTGATCGGCGGCACCACCGCCGGGGCACGCAACGTCATCAGTGGGAACGCGGCAAGTGGCGTGCGGCTCTCGGGCGTCGGGGCGACGGGGAACGTCGTTTCCGGGAACTACATCGGCACGAACACGGCTGGCACGGGGGCGTTGGGGAATGCCACTGGCGTGACTATCGACACCGGGGCGTTCAACAACACCATCGGCGGCACGGCGGCGGGGGCGGGTAACATCATCAGCGGGAACACGGGCGATGGCGTGCAAATCACCGGAGCCGGTACGACCGGGAACAAGCTATATGGCAACTACGTCGGCACCGACAACACGGGCTTGCTTTACCTGCCCAACGGCAACGTCGGCGTCGATGTGCAATCCGCACCGAACAACCGGATCGGCGGCGGGGCGGCCGGCCAGGGGAACGTGATCGCCGACGTAGTCCAGGTCGGCGGGGCCAGTTCCGGCACCCGCATCCAGGGGAACATCATCGGGGCGGACAAGACCGGGTTGGCCACGCTCGGCAACCGGTACAACGTGTCCCTTGCGAATGTCAGCGGCCTGTACCTCGGCACCGATTCGGACGGCACCGACGACGCCACCGAAGGAAACGTGATCGCCATCACGTACTCGGCCGGTGTGTTCCTGACTGGCGGTGGCGGAGTCGCCGACAACAACGTGATCGCCGGCAACCTGATCGGCACGGCGAAGGGCGGGAACGCGCTGCTGTCCACCGGCGGCACCGGCGTGTTCATCTGGAGCGCCACCAATACGCGGGTCGGCGGGACGACGGCGGTCGAACGAAACGTCATCAACGTCACGGGGGCGAGCTCCCGCGGCGTGCAAATTGCCGACCCCTACTCAACCGGCTCGACCGGGAACGTGATCGCGGGCAACTACATCGGCTTCGCCTCGAACGGAACCACGATCCTATCGAGCATCGCCAATACGCTCGGCGTGGAGGCGAGCGCGGGGCTGGGCGGAAACGTGTCCGGCAACACCATCGGCGGGACGGCGGCCGGGGCCGGGAACGTGATCGGTGGGTTGGGGATCGGGGTGAACCTCGACGGCACGACCACCAAGAACAACACGGTGGCGGGGAACTACATCGGGGTGGACAAGACCGGGGTGACAGCCGCCGCGAACACCATCGGCGTGTTCGTCAGCGGTGGGGCACACGACAACACCGTCGGCGGCACGACGGCGGCGGCGCGGAACGTCATCAGCGGGAACGCGACTTACGGGGTGCAGATCAGCGGCGCGGGGACGACGGGGAACACCATTCTCGGCAACTACATCGGCACCGACTTGAGTGGCGCGCTGGACCTGGGCAACGCCGACCGTGGGGTTCAGATCGATCCGGGCGCGAACGGGAACGTGATCGGCGGTCTCGCCATCGGGGCGGGGAACGTCATTAGCGGGAACGACGGGGTCGGGGTGGTCCTGGAGTCGGCGAACAATCTGGTCCTGGGGAACTACATTGGGACGAACGCGACGGGCACGGCGGCCGTCGGGAATGGGGTAGGCGGGGTCGGGTCCGGGATCGGCATCCTGAACGCTGCCGGTAACCAGATCGGCGGCGCCACGGCAGCGGCCCGCAACGTGATCTCGGGGAACGCGGCCAGCGGCATCGCACTACTCTTCGTGGGCACCACCGGAACGCTAATTCAGGGGAACTTCATTGGCACCGACGTGACCGGGACAGTCGCTATCGGTAATGGGTACGGCATCACCATACTCGCAGGCGCGGCCAATAACGCCATCGGTGGCAAGCTTCTCGACACGAACCTCAACCTCGGAAACCTCGTCGCATTCAACGGCAAGGGCATCTATCTCGACGCGACCGTCAGTGGCAACACGATCCGGTTCAACCGGGTCTTCAGCAACGGTGGCCTCAGTGGAATCATCAACGATAGCAACAACCCGAACACGCCGACGCTGACGGCGGCGCTGGGGGGGGCTAGTTCCCGGATCTTCGGCGGCTTCCAGGGCGTGGCGGGCAAGTCGTACTTGGTTGATTTCTACACCTCGGATGCGGGCGGCACCGCGAAAGTGTATCTCGGCTCCACGACCTACTTGGCCAACGGCGTCGGTACTGTCACGATTGATTCGATCTTCCCCGGTGCGATGCCGTTCAACACCGTCATCACGGCGACGGCCACGCGCACCGATACCGGCAGCACCTCGAGCTTGGCGAACGGGACACCGGCCCTCGGTGCGATCATTCAGGGCATCCCACTCAACGCCGTCGAGGGCACGCCGATCACGCTCACCGCGTTCACGGTCCTGGACACGACCGGCCTTTCGTACCAGTGGTCGATCCTCAAGAATATCGGCACTATTATCACCCCCAATTACATCCCTTATGCGGACATCGTCGGCTCGTTCACGCCGATCGAAGCCGGGATGACGTTCATTCCGGACAACAACGGAACTTACACCGTCACGCTCACGCTCACCAGCGGCAGCGGCGGGGCCAGCACCGTCGGCCCGGTCGCCATTGGGGTGACCAACGCGCCGCCCCGACCCGAACTGCGGCTGACCACGGATCAAGTGTCGGCGAACACTGCGGTGATTGCCCAAGCGGTCGGCAACGACCCTGGCACCGCCGACGTGGTCACGTTCCAATGGGCCGTTTCCGCGCCCGATGGCACTCCACTCCCAGGCGGGTCCGGGCCTGACTTCAGTTTCACGCCCGTCGAAAACGGGTTCTATCGCCTGCGCCTGACAGCCACCGACGACGACGGCGGGGTGGCCGCCGTGGAGCGGTTGATCGAATCCCGTGGCGGCATCCCCTTGGCGTCGATCACACTCATCACCAGCGGGAACGAAGGCGACCCGGTGCAGGCGCGTGCCCAGTTGAACGAAATCGTCAACGGCGAAGACCTCGTGTTCGAGTGGAAGGTAACGAAGAACGGCGTGGCGTACACGCCAATCACGACGCCGACAGCCGGCGCCGTGCAGTTCGTGCCGAACGATCAGGGCAGCTACCGCATTGACCTGCGGGTGCGGTCGCTGACTTCCGGATTGACGACGGACGCCGCGCCGGTCTACGTGACACCCGGCAACACGGCCCCGGTCGTGAGCATCATCGCACCGAACCTGCCCGTCCTGGCTGGTGCGCCGATCACGTTCATCTCGAAGGCCACCGACCGTGGCAGTGCGGACACGTTGTCGTACCAGTGGAGTGCGACCATACTTGGGAGCACCGTGCAGTACGGCGGGATCAGTCAGAACTTCACCTTCACGCCGGGGATCGTCGGGCAGTATCAGGTTTCGCTAACGGTGACGGACAACTCGGGTGCGTCGGCGACTTCATCACAGTTCTTCGTGGTGACAGCCGGCACCATCCCCCTCGGCATCAACGGCTTCCCTACGGCGCCTGTCGCCGAAGGCACCCCACTGACCCTCTCGGCGGCGGTCGCGGCGGGGTCGTACCGCTACGATTGGTCGGTGACGAAGGACGGCATGCCGTACCTCACCGCGTCGAGCCGGACGTTGGCCAACCCGAACGGGTTCGTTGCGGTACCGTTGGACTTCCCGTTAAAGCCCAACGACAACGGGATGTACGAAGTCACACTCCAGGTCACGTTGTCGACCGGCGAGACCGGCGTTCGCACGCAATCCTTCAAAGCGTTCAACATGCCTCCCGTGCCGACGATCGCGGTCTCGGCAGGGCCGTACATCGAAGGGATGCCGATCCTCTTCTCGGCAGCACCACACGACCCCGGCACCGCCGACACGCACCGCTATCTGTGGTCGATCTACAGCACCAAGAATCCCACCGTCGTCCCCTATGCTGCGGACCCCGCGAACCCGCGCGTGTTCAAGTTTGTGCCGCCGGACGACGACAGCTATACCGTGTCCGTGACCGTGACCGATGATGAAGGACTGCCGGGCAGCGTTTCGGCACCAGCCTTCAGCGTGATGAATGCGAACCCGGTGTTGAGCATCCGGTCCGG
>JANLRE010001151.1:0-1608 GCA_031368205.1 Fimbriiglobus sp.
ATGCAGGACGCCTACGCCCGGTGCCGCGCGATTTTTCGCAAAGGCCAAGTGGATGATTCTCGCTTCCACACAACCCCCCCGAGTGTGATAAGTACAACTGCCGCCGAACGCAGTCTCTGCTTGCAGTTGTTGCGATTTGAAGAAACTTTGCTGGCCGCTGCTGCGGAGTACGTTCCGCACCTCATCACGGGGTATTTGTGGGAACTCTCGAAAGCCTTCAGCGGGTTCTTCGAGAACTGCCCGGTGCTGACTGCCGAGACGCCCGAGTTGCGAGATAGTCGGTTGCTCCTCGTCGATGTGACCGGGCGAGTGATTCAAAAATCGCTCAGCCTGCTGGGGATCAAAACCGTGGAGCAAATGTGAACAATCACCGACTGAAATGGGGAGCTTCCGATGTTTGTTGATCGCGTGGAGTTGTACGTCAAAGGTGGCGATGGTGGCCGGGGCATGGTTTCGTTCCGGCGGGAGAAGTACGTACCGCGGGGTGGCCCGGACGGCGGCGACGGCGGCGACGGCGGGTCCGTGATTGTGCGGGCCGTTGCGAACGCGGACAACCTCGCGCCGTTGATTCAAAAGAAGCACTGGAAAGCGCGGAGCGGTGATGCCGG
Source organism: Fimbriiglobus sp. (assembly GCA_031368205.1). Taxonomy (GTDB): domain Bacteria; phylum Planctomycetota; class Planctomycetia; order Gemmatales; family Gemmataceae; genus Fimbriiglobus. Next base: position 609 of record JANLRE010001151.1, read on the forward strand.
TGGCGGGAGCCGGTGTGCCGGCAAGGACGGCCACGACCTTATCATTCCGGTCCCACCTGGGACCATTGTGAAGGACCGTGAACACGGCAATATCCTCAAAGACCTCGTCGAAATCGGCGACGAAGTCACGGTCGGCAAGCGGGGTCGCGGCGGGTACGGTAACTTGCATTTTGCCTCCGCGACGAACCGCACCCCGCGCGAACACGGGCCGGGTGAAGAAGGCGAGGAGCGTTGGATCACGCTCGAATTGAAGAGCATTGCGGATGTCGGGTTGATCGGTTTTCCGAACGCCGGGAAATCAACGCTACTCTCCCGTTTAAGTCGGGCCACACCGGAGATTGCCGATTACCCGTTCACGACCAAAACGCCGAACCTCGGCATCGTGACCACTGGTGGCGACAACGTGTTCGTAATGGCCGACTTGCCGGGGTTGATCGAAGGGGCGAGTCAAGGCATCGGATTGGGGCACGAATTTCTGCGGCACGTCGAACGAACGCGGGTGCTGATTCACCTCATCGAACCGTACCCGATGGACGGAACCGACCCGATTCAAAACTACCACACGATCCGCAACGAACTGCAACTCTACAGCCACACGTTGGCGGAAAAACCCGAGATTGTGTGCATCAGCAAAGCGGAACTGACCGGCGCCGAAGAGATTCAACACCGCCTCGAAGGGAAACTCTGTCGGGAGGTCTACCTAATGTCGTCCGTGACGGGTTTAGGCTTGGCCACCGTGGTGAATAAAGCCACGCAACTGGTCGCGGAGCTGCGCGAAGCGGACCGCAAGGCCAAAGAGAAGAAGCAAGTCCCGGTCGAGTTCCCGCTCGAAAAAGCCGTGCGATTTGAAGAGGTCGTACCGTGACACCGGACGTGGTCGTGGACATCGGCAACACCCGCATGAAGTGGGGGTTCTGTCACCACGGCCAAATCACGTCAACGGTTTCACTCGATGCCGATGACTCGTATAGTTGGGACCGCGTACTGCCACACGGGGCAG
>JANLRE010001170.1:0-1758 GCA_031368205.1 Fimbriiglobus sp.
CGAGGTTGGGCCACGGGAACTGCGTGCAGCATAAGTGGGGTGCAAAGCCCACGAACGATCGTCCGTGGGCTTTCGTGGGTACTAGACTTTCACAATTTTCGTGTGCTCATCCAGCGCGATGCTCGTGAGTTCCCCGTTGTCCTTGGTGAAATGGACGGTCGGTACCACGATGTCGTCGGACGCCACACGGTCGGTGGTGATTCCGGTCGAGAGGTAGTTCACGCCGCGAAACGCGCCGATCGCTTCGGCGGGCCAAGTCTTCCCGCCGACGCGGACGGTCTGGGTCAGCTTGATGCGGTCGCCGGTTTTCAGACTCTTCAGCAGGTCGATTAACTTGGGGTCGAGGTGCCGCGTCGGGAGAACGATCTCTTTGGGCTGGCTCATTCGTCGTCCCTCTTCTTCGGCGTGCCCCGCACCAGTGCGATCCGGCCAGTGCGAGCCAGTTCCAGAATGCCGTAGGGCCGCATCAGGTTGATGAACGCTTCGACTTTCCCTTCCGAGCCGCTGATTTCGATCATCACGTTGTCGGCTTGGATGTCCACCGTCCGACCGCGGAACGTTTCGGAGAGCAGGGCGATTTCGGCGCGCTTGTCGGCGGGGCATTTGAGTTTGATGAGCATCAAATCCCGCTCGACGAAGTTCTCCGACGAGATGTCGAAGACCTCAACTACGGTAATAATCTTGTCGAGTTGCTTGAGGACTTGGTCCATCACCGAGTCATCGCCGCGCACGACGAGCGTCATGCGGGACTTGTCCGCGTGTTCGGTTTCGCCGACGGCGAGGCTATCAATGTTGAAATTCCGTGACGCCAACATCCCCGAGATATGCGCCAGTACGCCCGGTTGATTTTGCACGAGAGCCGACAGCACGTGTCGCATCGCAACAGACCTTTCGCAGAACGGTGGGAGGCAGAGTGCGAGGAAATCTTATGGCGACTTGCGTAGTCCTTCAACCAGTTCACTCTGGGAAGCGGTGGGGGAAGCGGTGGGGGAAGCGGTTCGACGCATCAACCAGGTCAGGCCGATCACCAACACGATGATCGCCCAGAACGCATTGCCCCATGCTTGGATCACGTGCGGTCGATCGTTCGGCGTGCCGATGGCGATGAGCAACATTGTGAGGGTGAGCGTGCCCCAACTGACCCAGCGGACGGTGCGATCCGGCCCCGTCATGCCGTGGTGAATCAGCAGCGTGACGGGGTAGAGTAGCCAGACGAAATAGTAGGTGTAGGCAATCGGTGATGCGATAATCATCAGCGAGATCAGAATCGCGGTCTCGGCGGTATCGGAGTCGGGGGTGCGCCGACGCACTGGCGGCATCACAACGAGATAAGCGAGGCCGATGATTGCCGCAATTCCGGCGATGACAACGGTCGCTTGCTTGAAGTCCAAATTCAACACGTTGACACGAACGGGCGGCCCGAGTTCCACCGCATCGCCATCGGCATCCACAGGCCGCAGAAAACGGTGACCCACGGCGAGCAGCGATTGGTTCTTCCACCCCAACGCTTGTTCCGGGCGCTGGCTGAACCCGTCGTCACCGTGCCGCAGGAACATGCCTTCAAACCACGTTTGCAAGTCAGTCAAGTTCCGCTCGAACCCGCGAATCGGCGCCGGGACTAGGACCAAGAACACGATCAGGCTCACCACCATCGACCCCGCTGCTACCCAGTAGCGTCGCCACAGCAAGTAGCATATCACGACGATCGGGAAGGCTTTGATCGCGGTCGCCAGTGCGAACAGGGCCCGCCCCCCCCCC
>JANLRE010000034.1:0-7008 GCA_031368205.1 Fimbriiglobus sp.
TCCCAGGGTAACGGACCTTCGGTCCGCAACCCTGGGCTAATCGAACAACCCCGGTGGGGTTGAAAGCACGGTCCGTTCGCAACGTGTGCAAATTTTCCACAAACATCTTTGACGCCCTTGCGACCCGTACCAAAAAGAAAGCAGTTGCGATTGCGACCACGGTGGCACACAATGCAGGTTCCTATCGTCGTATCGTGTCCGACTCGTGGCGTTGTGATCTCTCCAATCATCGGGTGTGTTATGTTGATCCCCTGTCCCTGCTGCCACGCGGCCATCAACGGGAAATTACCGAAGCCGGGGAAATACACGCCGAAGTGCCCGAAGTGCGGGGCGACCTTTCAGATGATCGTGCCGGACGACCCGGAGATGACCGTTCAAGTCAAGACCATCCCCGCGAAGCCCAAACCGGAAGTGACGCAGCATCAGGAAGCTACCGGAGATTTCACGGAGAATCTCGGGCAGGGGCAAACACAAGAAGTCACCGGAGTTTATCACCCGCCCCGTCACGAACCGGAACGGACGGTCGAAGTGACCGGCGCGTACCACGGGCAAGACGAAGCGACTGAAGCGACCGGGGCGTACATCCCGAAGAACCGGGCGACGAACAACGATCGGACCGCCGCGATTTCGGACGCCTCCGCAAGGTCGAACATTGACGCGACGACCGACATCGGTGCGGCGCCGGAAGCCAAGAAGCCCGCGAAGAAAGGCAAAGTTGCAGCGCAAGAGATGCCCGACTACTTGGGTGGGTACGAGTTGATGAAGCAACTCGGTGCGGGCGGAATGGGGGCAGTGTACCTGGCGCGGCAAACGTCCCTCGATCGGTCCGTGGCTGTGAAAGTGATGCACGCGAACTGGGCGCGCGATCCGATTTTCCTGGCCCGCTTCACCCGCGAAGCCTACGCCGCCGCGCAACTCAACCACCACAACGTCGTGCAGATTTATGACATCGGTGCGGACGCGGGCATCAACTTCTTCAGCATGGAGTTCGTCGAAGGCAAGTCGCTCGGGGATGTCCTCAAACGCAACGGGACGATCGAACCGAACATCGCCGTCGGGTATATCTTGCAGGCGGCACGCGGGCTGAAATTCGCCCACGATCGCGGCATGGTTCACCGGGACATCAAGCCGGACAACTTAATGCTAAACGTCGAAGGCATCGTGAAAGTCGCCGATCTGGGCCTCGTCAAAACCCGTGGCATGATGGCTTCTGATGATGCCTTGTCGGAAGGTTCGCCCGGATCGAAAACGCAAGTCGGCGGGTCGAAGTTACAATCGGTGTCGGTCGGCGTCACGAACGTCGGCAGTGCGATGGGGTCGCCGTCGTACATGTCACCGGAGCAATGCCGGGATGCGGCGGGCGTCGATCATCGGGCGGATATTTACTCGCTCGGCTGCACGCTGTACGCCATGCTTTCCGGTCACGCGCCGTTCCTAGGCAAGACCGCGATGGACGTGATTCACAAGCACCTCAACGACCCGCCACCACCGCTTCTGAGTGTGGCGAAGACTACCCCCAAAGACTTGGCCGCGATTGTGGACCGGACTTTAGTGAAAGACCCGGAGCACCGATTTCAATCCATGGAAGAGTTCATCGGGGTGCTGCGAAACTGGCAGGATCAATCGAAGGCCGGTCCGCCGCGACCGACGGACGAACAGATCACCGTGTTCGAGGGACTAACGAAGCAAATCGTCAGCAACCCGATGGCGAAACTCGGCGGCACGCTCGCGGTCATCGTACCGCTTGTGGGTGGTGTGCTGGGCCTCGGGTTGTTGTTCGTGAAGCCGGCGATTGGGGTGGGGCTGTTACTCGCTTCGGTCACGATGGTGTCGGCGGGGTTGATCGCATCCGGGTTACTGACGGATTCCTACCTCTTCCGCAAAATCCGCGAGTGGGCGTTCGGCGCACGCATTGTCGATTGGCTGACGATCGGGCTGGCCGGTGTGTTGTTCGTCGTCGGGCTGTACTTCTCCGGGTACGTCCTCGCGGGCTTGGTAGGGATTGTGTTGGGCACGCTGTTGGGCGCGGGGTTCGCGTTCGGCATCGCGCGACCGGCGTACCAGAAGCGGCTGGCGAACAAGGCCGATTGCGACAACATCTTGAAGCGAATGCGGTTGGCGGGCGTGGACGAAGACGCCGTGCGACAGTTCGTTGTCACGGCATCGGGCGACCACTGGGAAGTGGTGTACGAAACCATCTTCGGCTACGCGGCGAAGTTGCCGGTCCGGGCCGCGATGCTGGAAAAAGGCGAGACGAAACCGAAGCAGGCCGCATGGCGGGACGGCATCATCAACCGGATCGAAAGTAGTATCGAAGCCCGCAAACAAGCGAAGGCGAAGAAGCACCTGCTGAAGCTCGAACAGAAACGCTTTGAAGCGGAAGGTGTCAGCGCCGCCGATGCCAAAGCCAAGGCCGCCGATGCCGCCGATGCCATCGTCGAACACGCCGTCGAGATTCGCGCCGCCAACCGCGACCAGTCGAAGAAAATCAACGTCCGCACCATGATGAAGCGGTACGAGTTGGCCAAGATGGAAGAACTGAAACGCCCCCGCAAAGCCGCGCCGATGGTGTTGGTGTCCAAATTCTTCCGCACCATATTCGACCCGCGCTTGCGTCTGGTCCTCGGGGCGCTGCTCATCGTGGGGGGATTGTTGTGGGTGAAGCAAAACCCCGGTGCCACTGCCATCGTTGAAGCGGTCGGTAACACGGTTGGGAACGTCGAAAACACCAAGCAAGCCGGGGCGCTCCTCGAAGCCGCGAGCCAAGCCAACCTCGGCGCCCGCCCGCTTCAGGTTTCGTTCTTGCCGCCCATTATCACGAACCTGTTCGACTCGTTTAACCCGATCGTGGCAGGGGTGATCCTGATTCTGTCCACGTTCGCCAGCAACGGCATGGCCATACTCATCATGACTCTTGGTGCGCTGATCGCGCTGATGGGTCACAAACTCGGGTTGCCAATTCCCGCGATCAACCCGCTCACACCCGGCCACCTGACGATGATTGCCGGCATCGGTGTCGCCATCGTGACGTTGGTCATCTTCAAGCGACGGTAGCGAACGGTTGCCACCCAGATTCTTCACCACGGAAAACACGGAATTCACGGAAAATGATTAAGATCATGATTTCTTCTGTGTATTCCGCGTGTTCCGTGGTTCGATGTATTTGCTTTGTTGACTTGCTGTGGGAACCAAACGAATTTCGTGGCCGTCCTAAACGTATCCGGATTCCACTTGGGAGATGCTTATGCTTGCTCGGTTGCTGACGGGTGGCTTGTTTGTGGGGTTGGTGATGGTTACCACGACGATCGCGGCGGACAAGAAAGAGGAAGACGCCGTCAAGAAGGCCTTGCAACAAGTCGGCGAGATGGTCGGCGAGTGGAAGGGCAACGGCAAGGCCAAGGTCGGCACGAAGGAGCAACTTTGGAAGGAAACCATTAGCCTCGGGTGGAAGTTTAAGGGGGGCGAATCGTGGATCGCGGTCGAATTCAAGGACGGCAAAAACTTCACCAGTGGTGACCTAAAATACATCCTGGACAAGAAGTTTTACCGCCTGACCGTGACCGACGTGAACAAGAAAGAGCAGGTCTTCGACGGCACCATCGTCAAGGGTAACCTCGTGCTGACCAGCAAGGACAAGGACAGCGGCGACGTGCAAAGACTGACACTGTTCACGCTCGCCGACGGCGCCCGCATGATGTTCAAGTCCGAGTTGCAAGCGAAGGGCAAAGGGCTGTTCGCCGAACAGTTCCAAATCGCCGCGACCAAAGAAGGCGAGTCGTTCGCGGGCGGCGGCGGGAAGAAGAACGAGTGCCTCATCACCGGCGGGCTAGGGACCATCGCGGTGAGTTACAACGGCAAGACGTACTACGTGTGCTGCTCCGGGTGCCGCGACGAGTTCAACGACAACCCGAAGAAGTACGTCGATGCCTTCGAGAAGAAGAAGTAGCGAGATGATTGGGCCGATTTGTAGGTCGTGGTCGAGGAGGCTTTGCGACGAGGCCCGACACGAAGTTTCCACACAAAAATAGCGGATCCCGGTCGATTCGTTGTCGAATGTCGGGCCTCGCAAAGCCTCGACCACGACCTACAAGAACCGGCTGCATCGCACTCGGAAAGTAAACACAGGAGTGATTGGGATGGTGATTGCAGTACGGTGCCCGGCGTCGGCGTGTCGGAAATACATGCTCGTCGAAGACGACGACCGTGGCAAAATCGTGCCGTGCCTGATTTGCAAGCAACCGATCCCGGTCCCCACGCCCGACGGCAAAATGCCGCACCAACCGAAACCGACCAAGCCCAAACTGCCCGCGCCGTTGCCCGCCAAACCCGCCAAACCGAAGCCGTTGACCGATGATGAGTTGTTGGGCTTGGAGTAACGTCGCGCATCGTTATCCCACACGATGATTTTGCCATCTTCCGTACCCGCTGCGGCGATCAGGCCGTCCGGCGCGAAGGCTGCGGAGTACAGCTTCCCGAGCCGCCAATCGTAGGTTTGTTTCGCAGCTCCGGTGGCCACATCCCAAGTGCGGAAGGTGCCATCACTGCTGACGGTTTGCACGGTGTTGCCGTCGGACGTGAAGTGAACGCCCCAGACGGCGAGCTTGTGCCCGCTCAGTTCGATCGCTACCGAACCCTTCTCGGTGAACTTCCATAAATCGACTTTCGTGCCGTGCCCGACGGCCAACAAATCGCTCGTCGGGTTGAACGCGATCGGCCCGTTGTTCGGCGACTTGGGGTGTTCGCGGACGGACTTGGGCTTCAACTCCTTTGTTTCCCAGACCACCGATTTCGGGCGGCCGTTCGACGCCACCCACAACCCGTCCGGCGAGACGACAACCCGCGACGCCTTCGGCGTTTTGCGATCCGGCCCCCGGCTCAGCATTGTGCAGGGCATGACCGGATGAAACGGTTCGTCGATGAAAACGACTCGGGTGAAATCAGTAGCGTACAGCTTAGGTGGCAAGTGGCCGGTGAACGCTAACCCGCCGATGACGGAACTGAAGTTGTCTTCCGCCACGCACTTGGCCGGCGACGTGGCGAGATCCCAGATGCGAAGAATGTGGCTGTTTCGCGTATAAAACACCGCAAACCACTGCCCGTTCGGGCTGAACGCCATGCAGGTCGGCACCCAGTATTCCGGCTTCTCGCGCATCTTCAACCCGATCGTCCCTAGCGCTGTGCCGATCAGCGGATCCCAGAATCGGACGTGCCCTTCGGTCTGGCAAAACGACGCCAGACGTTGCCCATCCGGGCTGAACGCCAATCCCCGCACCGCGCTCGCGTGAGCTTGCCAGGTCTGCATCGCGTCACCCTACGGATCGAGATCCCAAATCACGACTTGCCCGCGCGTTGCGCCCACGGCTGCCGTCAAGCCGTCCGGCGCGAACGCGATTCCGTGCAACGGCCCGACGTTCCAGTTATAGCGAGCAACTTCGGCGAAGGTGTCCGTCAAGTGAATCACGACATCACCATCCCGCTGAACCATACCGATTCGCTTCCCGTCCGCACTGAACGCGACATCCGTGATCGTGCCGGGTTCATGCCACCGCAGCAGGTTCGCAGTGCGAACATCCCACAACGCGACGTTGCCACCGATCAGGGAAAGCAGGCTATTGCCATCGGGGGAGAACCGAACCTGTTGAAACGAATTGCTAGCTCCTTTGGGATGTTGCAATGTGCGAATTGGCTTCTGTCTCGCAACGTCAACAAGAAAAAGTTGTCGCCGATCCGTACCTACTGCCAACCAGTTGTCACATGGATCAGTCGCAAGAACCGTTGATCGGCACTGGGTATCAAAATGAATTGTTTCCAGTTCCGCATCCGATGGATCTTTGCCTTCAAAAAGGTCGTCCACGTTGAAACAGGATACATTCGGGATATGAGTCCGCTCGAATGAATCATTCCCGATGTAAAGAATGCTCGTGTCGGTGGAAAAGCAAAGTGACACGATGTGCAAAGCCTCATCAGGCCCACGGACCCAGACTTCGTCCAGGGTTTGTGACCACGTGTCGATCAACCTGATTCCCAAGTTCCCGGAATAATCCACTAACACCTCGGCAGCGAGTTCTAAATCGCGGCAAAGAACCGGGTCGGCGCCATTTTCTAGCCGTTCGGACATCAGACCGTCTTCAACGGCACTGCTGATTTCCGCGAGCGGCTTGTCCTGCGCCAAGTCGTACCGGCACAGTTCTCGCACGTTGTCGCGCTCACCCACGACTGCCGCCAACATCTGCCCATCCGGGCGGTATTGCAGTTTGCGCACGAGGTCGGTCGCACGATCCCGGTCCGGGTCGAGTTGGATCACACGCATCGAATCACCCTACAAAATCGAGCACTCGCAGTTCACGAATCGGTCTGGATAGAATGAAAGCAGATGTTCGTTGTGGCTACTCTCTCGGATTTTATCATGACCGCTGTTCCGCGTATTTTGATGTGCCCGCCGGACCACTACGGCATCGAGTACGAGATCAACCCGTGGATGAATCGGTCGCTGGGGGCGGTGCGGGCGCTGGCACACAAGCAGTGGTTGGTGTTGCGTGACACCCTGGTGTCACTGGGCGTGCAGGTCGAAGTGATGACGCCGCAACCGGGGTTGCCGGACTTGGTGTTCACCGCCAACGCCGGGTTGGTGTTCCACAACACGTTCCTGAGTTCGCGGTTCAAGCACGACGTGCGGGCGAAAGAATCCCCCTTCTTCGATGCGTGGTTCACTGCACACGGTTTCACCGTGGAGCATCTTCCGGAGAACACCTTCCACGAAGGTGCCGGGGATGCGCTGTTTTGTGGCGAGACACTGTTCGCTGGTTACCGCACCCGCTCGGATGCTTCCGCCCACCAGTGGGTCGCGGCCAAGTTCGGCGTGCGCTGCCTGCCGTTGGAACTGGTCAACCCGCGCTTCTACCATCTCGATACTTGTTTCTGCCCGATCGCGCCCGGCGAAGCGCTCTACTTCCCGGATGCGTTCGACACCTACGGCAAGCGGGTGTTACACACGCACGTCGCCAAGCT
>JANLRE010000450.1:0-5304 GCA_031368205.1 Fimbriiglobus sp.
CCTTTGACATCAAAGACCCGTTGGTTACCGTGGCTGTCGGCGTGCCACGATTCCCAGTTGCCGACTTGCGCGTCACCGGGGAAGAGCAGCACGTCCCCGGACGGTAGCTCGAAGGCCAGTGCCAAACTCGTGTTGTTGGTATCGCTGTCCAACTTCAGCGCGAACTCGGCTGCGGCGCCGGCCCATTCGGTGTCAACCCGCCGCCACGCATCCTTGTCGATGTCACCCTCTGCCGGGTAGTGCTCCCGGAAGAACGGGTGTTGTTGTGCCTTCTCTGGCTTCACTTGAAACGTCGGATCAAACGGCATCGCTCGGGCGCTGTCTTCGACCAACTCGTTAGCCGTCTCCACCGACAGCCCCTTAACGGGAAAATCGCCCGCCGCCGCGAAGAAGGCCCGCTCCGTCGCGCCGAGGAACGCGCCGACGAGTGCCTTTCCCTCTTCGTAGGCTTCTTTGCCTTTGCTGGTCGGCGCGGACTTGTGAAGCTGCACCAAATCCTTCGGCGGGCCGAGGACGAAGATTCGCACGCCCGGCAGCTCCGGAAAATCCTTCACCTCACCGGGGTTACAGTAATCCGGGTTCTTGCTGCGAATGTAGTCCAGTGCGGCACGGGTCTTGTCACCCCCGCCACCGGCGACACCCAGGCCGTCCGGCGACGGCTTGTCGTGGGGGTCAATCCCGAAGAACGACAACACTTGTCCCGCTTGATCGAGCATCGCCTGAGCGTGGTCTTTCGCCGCTGCGGTTGCCGGACTGGCGGCTAACTTTTGTTGCAACTGTTGGACACCCACATGCAGCGCATGAACCTTGGCTTTGCGCACGGCTTCGAGTTGCTTCGCCACGCCGTTCTTGGGGTCTTCGGTCCACGCCAGCCAGACGGTCTTGAAGGTGAACTTGTCGAACTCGCTTTGCACTTGTTGGAAGGCAGAGATGTGGTCCCAGTGTTCGTGGGTGGCCACGAGCAGATCGACGTTCCCGCCCGTCTCCTTGAACAGGCTTTTGACGACGGCGGTCATCTTCGGCACCGGGTCTTTAGTACCCAGGATCACGCCACAATCAATCAGCACGTGGAACGGCTTCGCATTGCCTTGAGTGAAGGTCAACAAGAAGCAATCGCCCAACCCCTGGCGGTACATCCGGACCCGCACCGTGCCGGTGTTCGTGGGCTTGGCCGTCGCCTTGCGTGCCTTCGCGGCCGCTGGTTTCGGAGCTACTTTTGCCTTCGCCATGATCGTTCCCTCGAATGCAATCGACGCTGTACCGAGCCACGCACGGTAGTAAGTGGCCACAACTTCCGCCCACGCTACGCTTCCCCACGGCAACAGACCGTTTCCTGCGAGGAGCGTTGGGCCACTCCCGGACGGTCGTGGCTCGGATTTTGTTAACACGAATGCAGGAACGCGAACGGGTTATTGCCGTCGTGGTCGTCCCCGTGGCTGGTGCGGAAGTCGCGTTCATGTCGCAGGCGGTCAATGGAGGTGATACGCTTGCGGATGCAGTACCGAATCTTCGCGGTGACCGGGTCGATAATCAGCGTGCAACCGCCCCGGAAGTAGAAGTCGGCCTGGACCTTGTCAAACTCAAAACCTTTCGCCCCCTCGTCCACTTTCTTCTGGACGTCCGCGTCGAAGAACCCTTTCCGCTTTTGAACCAGTTCGACAACCAAGTCAGTCAGTTGCTGACCGTCCGGCCCGATCCGCCGGCACGGTCGCAGCGAGTGGACTTCAAAAACGGGTTTCCCCTTGTTCGGCCCCTTGTCACTCCGGCGAATGCTCAGCACCGCGTCGTCCGAGAGATCAAGTCCGAGGAGACGACTCCGCTTGTTGTTCAAATTCGTCGCCATCCACTCGTGGAGTATGGCACAGTTTCGGCGCATGGCGTTGTAGGCTTCGGCACGGTTACCGTTGGTGTTCCACTTGTCGAAATTGAGTTGCCCTAAAATTTCACCGAGGCCCTGCAATCCGTCTGCTTCCGGCGGTCGCCACAACAGGCTTTCCACCGAAAGTGACCGAACATCGGCGGGGTAAATGCCCCAATCGCGGAACGCGGCGATCACGGCGACGCGGTAACGGCGATCGTCGTCTTTCACGAGTTCGTAGTCTGCCGTAATCATCGCGCGCAAGTATTCACCGAACGTGATGTCCACGGGTGGCACGTAGTCCAGCGCCCGAATTGCCATCTGCAACATGTGCCCGGCGGACTTGGCGGCTTCCTCCGCGAAGCGATTCACCAAGTCCGGGTGCAAGTCGCCCGGTGCCAAGATTCCTGTGCCATTGGACGCGACACGCCGAAGGTCCGCGATGCGGCTTTCGTAAATTGTTCGGAAGGCTTGGAACATCGCCGTGACGAAGATTGCACCGCGAGCATGGGGTTCATGGGTGCTCCGGTACAACGACGGGTCCGGCGGCAGCGGGTTCCCGTTCTCGTCTTGGCGACCGAGGAATTGCCGGAGCGCCCCGTGCATTCCGGTCGCTTCCCCGAACTGTTGGGCCAACTTGGCGAGCAGGTTGTCGTTGCCGAGTTCGCCACGAGTTTTCGCAATCTGGTGCAACAACACTTCCGGGTGCGTGAAGTGCTGGAACAGTGCCACCACGTCCGCGAAGGCTTCATGGAACGCGAACACGTCCGGGTTACTCGGCTCGATGAAATACCGATGCAGACCGTCCAATAGGGCGTGGGTCGATTCGTGCGCGACGACATCATACGAGAGGCAGGTGAACACGGTGCCGCCCGGTAAATTCCGCCCGACGTTCGACTCGCCCACCGGGAAGTACCCGAACAGCAGGGCTTTCAAGGTCGGGTTGTAGTAGGCGTTTTCTTGGCGTAACGCATGGGGATAAATCCGCAGCCGCTGCACGAACTCGGGTTCGCCGTTGTTGCCCTCCACGACCTGCCCGTCGGCCCCCCGGACCAAGTGCGGCGACCACAGGGCCGACCGCCCCAACGCGCGTTCAAAGTGCCGAATCGTGTTCATCACAACGGCATAAACCATCTGTTGGTGAAACTGCGGGTCGCCTTCCGAAAGCGGCATCCCGTTCTGCGCCAGCATGTGCGGGTGGTTCAAATTCACCGGCTCGTAAAAGCAATTGCTGCCGGGGTCGTAGTCGATCACTTCCACGTACTCGCCGACCGGCCCCGGCTGCAAAAAGTCTCCGTCCGCAAAGTCCCACGGCAGTTCGATGCAGATTTGGGCAATGCCCAACGTGTCGAGGTTCGTGCCCATGAGTGGGTCAAAGGAAAAAACCTTCAACCGCCGAAACGGGGGCGGTGGCGGCATTCGCAGGGCTGGAACCGTGGAGGTTTCAGTCGATGACGGCGGTGGAATGGTCGCAGAGGGAGATGCCGCACCGATGCCTGCGGAAGTGGCCCCGTTCGGTTGCGATTTCGGGGCGACCACTTCGACCAACGGCGGCGACGCCAATCGACGAACGTCCTCCGCGATGATCTTCATCGTCAACGGAACCGGCTGTAGCGCCGGTTCTTGGCCGCGCACGAGTTTCAGTGTCGCGGCAATCACGGAGCGGGTTGCGGGGAGCATCATGTGCTCTCCGCCCGGTGCCTTGTAAGTCCGCACGCCCGGCAACCGCGCCAACACTTCCGGAACCGTTCCATCACCCGGCCCAAATTCGTCCGTCTCCAAGACGTTGACGGTCTGCTTGACACCGTCCGCCTCTACGATTTTTTTGGCCCACTTGACCGCAACAGTCGTGACAGTGTCCCCGAGGATGATGTAGGTGCGGTCGTTGAAGAACGTGGTGTCGAGCGCTTGGCCCCATTTTTTGAAATACTCCTTCAGCCGGGACGGATCGACGCCGTTCTTCCAGAAGTCCGCGTCACCCAAGTCGTGGTCCGTCAACCACGGCAGGGCGACATCGTCCCACGGCAGCAGTTGATAAATCCCGCTCATGGACTGTAAGACTTGCTCGAATTGCTCTGGCAGGCTGATGTGAAATTGTTTCACCATCTGCAAAAAGCTGTGGTCCCCGGTTAGCGCGAACGCCGCCGAGAACGTCCCCTTACTCGCGGGGGCAAGAAGGATCAACCGATCGACCAGCGACTTCGCTTTTTGTTCGCCGGATTGCTTATTGAGAATCTGCAACGCTTTTCGGGCAACCAGCGACCCTTGCGAGTGGGCAATCAGCGTGAGCGGGTTGGTCTTCTTGCCGTCGCGGTTACGAATAGCGATGACCAATTTGTTGGCGGCTTCTTCAATGTTTTTTCGCCAGTCGAACCCAAACACATCGACATGGACCCGATCCATTTCCAGCGCGAGTCGCAGCGTTGCGTAAATGAGCGGGATCGCGCCGTCTGCGGTAATGTGGACGCCAGTCGTCGCATCCCGATCCGGTTTTTCAGTATCAAGCTTGTCGAGCTTCAGATCATTGAGTTGGTCAGTCGAGAAGGGAAGGGTCGGGTCGATCCAGATCAACCCGTTGCCACCTGGGGTGGTATCCGACAGTTCGCTGCCCATGAAACCGGGCACGAGAATGACATCGCGGTTGCTTCCAAAGAATTGCAAGCCGTGGTCGGCTTGGTGTTGCTTGGCCGCAACCAAATCTTGCATGTCCTGCAAACTTTCGCGGGTGACGATTTTATCCGGCGCCACGGATTTTGCTTCCGCTTCCAGATCGCCCAGCAGCCCCGGCTGCGTCAACGCCTCATCAAGTTTGCGACCCTGAAAGCCTTTCAGGATACGTTTCCGGCGATCGGTCACTGTCGTGTCGAGATCCATGATAGGACTCTCTTGAGGGGCTAAAACTTGGGCAATCGGTACTTGATTCCTCTCTTACAACAAGCCGAGGGTATCTCCCTTCTAGCGTGATTGCAATGTGATTCTGGGTAATTTGTCCGGAATTTTCAGAAGAGGAGCTGCAACACGGGAAACCTAAAAATCGACTTCAGGTATCGGGCGTCTGGCAAAATTTCTGGCACTCCTTCTGGAACGGGTTTTCGGCCCTGAAAGGGTCGTTCTGTTAGCCCAGGGCCATGCCCTGGGAACTGGCTAGAAAAATTTACCAGACCCAGGTAACGGGCGTTCGGAGTTGTCAATCACGCCAACTCCGAAGCCGTCATCGCCGGTGACGGCCTCACCGCCGCCAAACTCATCGAAGCCCACCTCGAATACGGCAAAATGCTAATCCTCAGCAGTCGCCCCCGGTAAACTAAACCCCGTTCAGGTTGAAAGTTGGACTTCTCTGGTGTCTTTGTTTGGGGTCGTTTATCGTGGTCGAGTGATGGGAGTGATGTCGTTTTCGAGGGCGTCCGGGATGATCCGTCCGGACGTGTCGAAGTGGGGGCAGACGA
>JANLRE010000451.1:0-5697 GCA_031368205.1 Fimbriiglobus sp.
TGACAAATATGAGTATGACCCCCGGTTCAGGCGGTGCCTCAAACGCTCAAAATCCTAGGCTCGCCGCATGATTCTTTACCGTATGGTCTCTGACAAAGATGGTATAGAATACCCCGACGGGTACTATAGTTTCAAAGAAGCGATCAAGGTAATGAACAACGCATTTATTGCATGGAGGTATCCGGGTGCATTAAAAGATGTCGCATATTTAGAATATTATGGACATTGGCCGTTAGCAATGGCCCTGAAAACCAAAATTTTATCACTTCATCCCAGTTGGCAAGTTTGGATTGACATGTCAGAGCCGTACCCAGAATCAATGACTGGACACGACCCACATGCCTAATTCATTAAATCCTAACACCATTCTTTTGGCATATTCGGAATCCGTCGGGATGTAATCAATTACCAGCCCGCCTCCTTCAATCCCCATAGAAAAATCTAACGTACCCATTGCGAAAACCTTACTACCAATAATATCTTGTGGGAATTCTTTGCCAGCATTTGGACGGAAGAAATCCGGAAGGTTTGGAATGATAGCAGTCAGCGTTGTGTCACCCATATGAATTCAATCCTTCAGTAGTTGCTTTTTTCTCCTACCCCTTCCTTGGCGGTTAATACTTAGGGGGCCAACTCCTGGGCTTTGCCCGTTAAGTTGTCATAGGTCAACCGCTTGCCCGCAATCGACCCAAGCACGTCCGTGAACCGCTCCCCGTCCTTCTTGACTTCCCCGTCTGCCGTCTCCCGTTGATTATAGCGGAAGGCTTGTTCGTCAAGGTAGCGGAACAGGTGGAACGGCTCGACGCTGACGTAGGTTCCCCGGATGCACCGCTTCAACAACGACCAGTAGTTTTCCAACCCGTTCGTGTGACAACTTCCCCGAACGTACTCCACCGCGTGGTCAACGGCTTCATGAACGTAGTCCGGTGCCAGCCCAACGTAGCTCGGCAAGGCGTCCGTGTAGACCGGGGTTCCCGCTTCGACGTGTTGCCGCACTTCATCTTGAACCGTCTTCTTCTTCGTATCCGGGATGACCTTCGTTCGGACCTTTCCGCCGCGTTCCAACACGCCGATCACGATCGCCTTGCCGGTGGCCCCGCGTCCGGTGATCTTCTCAGCCCGCTTGTCCTTGTGCATGTTCCGGGCTTTCCCGCCGATGAACGTTTCGTCCACTTCCACTTCACCCTTGAGCTTGGCGAGTGAACCGTTTTGCATCGCCAGACGGATGCGGTGAAGCAGGAACCACGCCGACTTTTGCGTGATGCCAAGCGCCCGGTGAACTTCGTAGGAACTGATTCCGTTCTTCGCGTTGGCGATCAGCCAGATGGCCGTCAGCCAAATATCCAAACTGAGCGGGCTGTCTTCCATGACGGTTCCGACCTTGGCGCTGAATTGCTTCCGGCACGTCTTGCACTTCCACACCTTGCGGGTAGAAATGAACGTGTTGAGCTTGGATTCGCACCGGGGACAGACAATCCCATCGGCCCATCGTAAACCGACCATGAGGTTGTGGCACGTCTCCGGATCAGAGAAGTACCGAATAGCTTCGACTAAGGTTTGCGGGCCTGTGGTAGTGATGTTTTCCATATCACGATTATAGCAGAATCGTCGGGTGAGTCAAGTATGTTGTTGCCATTCGGAGAGTACAGCGAAATCGTGGGACTTTGATTCGATTGGTCCAGATGACTACCAAAACTATAGTTCCTATCGGGACGAGGTTGCCGGAGTGCAATACCGAATAGAGGAAGCGAAACGATTCGCAGAGGGAGCGGGACAATCATTGGAGTTTGAAAGAGAAACAAATAACGCACATGACCAAAACGCGATCAAAATTATCGGTGTATTTCAAGAAAATGGAAGAACCTGCCGTGTTCATTTGGGCTATGTCGATAGTTCAAATGCGGAATCGATTGCAAATGACCAAGTGTACGATTTCGTCAGGCCAGTCTTAAAGCAGATTTGGTGGGGTGGTTACGTTCGTGACTTCATCGTGATACGCTATCAGAGCATTATCTTAAGCGCGAAGTTGTCCGAGGTGAAGGCGAAACGGAAAGCGGCCAACCCACCCAAGAAAAAGTCAGCCACCAAAAAGCCGACTAAGAGGAAGAAGAAAGACATTTGATGAGCGAAAGTGAAGTCCGGAGTGCTGTCAAGCACTAGCAACCAGTTCTTACCGACGACGTTTCACCAAGCATGCAAGGTATCCGGGCAGCTTTGCAGCAACGGAAGTAACAATTGATAAACCGCGAAATCACATCGGCTTCGCGGTTTTCGTGTCGGAACCAGGAGTCGTTGATGGACGAGTTCGTGTGCGTGACGTTGACCGGCAACCCGAATGAAGCCCAGGCGGACTTCAAAACCCGGTTGTACGCATTCTGGACGCACATGCTCCGCAACAAGCCGGACGATTACGAGTTGGTCTATGCCGAGGCCACCGCGTTTGAGACGGACGACGACTGCGTCACCCGACAATACATGGTGCAAACCGCGGGTGTTGCCGTGCTGACGGCTGAGTTGCACGCCCACACCATCGCGTTCGATCCTGTCGATTTTGACGAACATTACAGTAAGTACGAAGCAACCTCCCCCGATTGGTTCCAACTCGAACACTAACCCGATATTTTCGCCGAAGTGATCTTGCTTCCACGTGAACAGGTGACTACTATTCACCCGGTTCTGAACCCGTTCACGTTTATGGGAGACAAATCATGGCCGTTCCGACAACCCCTGCGGGCTATCACACCCTGACCACGTATTTGACGGTGCGCAATGGTGTGAAAGCCATCGAGTATTACAAGAAAGTATTCGGTGCGATCGAAGAGTGTCGCATGGCGATGCCCAATGGCGGCCTGGCTCACGCCGAGTTGAAGATCGGGGATTCGCACATCATGTTGGCGGACGAAAATCTGGAATGGGGTAACAAAGGACCAGAAACCCTCGGTGGCACACCCGTTGGTTTGGCACTTTACGTCCCCGATTGCGATGCGGTATTCGCGCAGGCTGTCGCAGCCGGTGGCACCGTGACGAAACCGCTTGAAAACCAATTTTACGGTGATCGCTCCGGCACGATCACCGATCCGTTCGGCCACATGTGGACGATTTCAACGCACATCGAAGACGTTGCCCCCGAAGAAATGGAAAGTCGCTTCCAGGCCATGATGAAGCAAATGGCCGAGTGAACCACATCCCAGGCGAGCGTTGGTGCGTCAGCATGACGCTCGCCTAACACCCTTCACGCAACCTTAACAGCGTCCAGACTGGACGTTTCGGCCCGTCTGGATAGTATTCAACTCTCACGACTGTTTCGGGCAAATCCTGAATCCGGACGGCACCCCGAGCGATCTATAGTATTACTACGTGGCGCCGCGTGGCGTCACGGTGTTGGAAGTGCCGAGGCCGAGGCGGTCTCGGTTGTTTGTTTTACTCCTCTTTGCAAGGAGCCGACCCTGCGGGGTCGGCGGATGACGATGCTCGATAAAATTCGCAACATCGGGATCATGGCCCACGTCGATGCGGGCAAAACGACCACGACGGAGCGTATCCTCTATTACAGCGGCACGAAGCACAAATTGGGCGACGTGGACGACGGCGATACCACCACGGACTACGACCCGCTGGAAAAGCAAAAGGGTATCACGATCAACAGCGCCGCCGTGTCGATCGACTGGGGCGAGAACACGATCAACATCATCGACACGCCCGGCCACGTGGACTTCACCGCCGAAGTGGAACGGAGCTTGCGCGTCCTCGACGGCGCCATCGGCGTGTTCTGCGCCGTCGGCGGCGTCGAGGTGCAGTCCGAAACGGTGTGGCGTCAGGCGAACAAGTACAAGGTGCCGCGGCTGGCTTACGTGAACAAGCTGGACCGCATGGGCGCGGACTTCTGGTCGTGCGTCAAGCAGATCAAGGAGAAGCTGCACGCGGTCCCGGCCGTTGTCACGCTCCCGGCGGGTCAGGACTCCGCGTTTGAAGGGTTGATCGACCTCGTGAAGATGAAGTTCATCACCCGAGACGCGACCGACGTTTCCATGCGACGATTCTTCGAGAACGAAGTCCCGGAGAAATACCTTGCGGATGCCAAGATGCACCGCGCCGAGTTACTCGACACGATTTCGGCGGCGTCCGATGAAATCACCGAGCTGATTCTCGATGGCAAAGAAGTTTCGACCGAATTGATCGAGAAAGCGCTCCGTAAGGGGACGCTCGACGGGCTGTTCACGCCGATCCATTGCGGCAGTTCCAAGATGTACCAGGGCGTGCAACAACTGCTGGACTTGGTCGTCGATTGCTTGCCAAGCCCGCTCGATCGACCGCCAATCGTGGGGATGCACCCCAAGACCAAGGAGTCGATCACCCGCAAGCCGGACGAGAGCGAACCGCTGTCGGCGCTGGCGTTCAAGACGGTGGCCGACCCGAACGGCGACTTGGTTTACATCCGCGTGTACTCGGGCAAGCTCGAACCCGGCGTAGAGTACGTCAACACCACGAACAACAAACGCGAGCGCATCGCGCGGTTCTACCGCATGATGGGCGACAAGCGGATTACGTTGGAAAAAGCGGGTCCAGGGGACATCATTGCCGGCGTGGGCCTGAAGGACACTTTCACGGGTGCGACCCTTTCGGACACGACCAGCCCAATTACGCTGGAAGCGATTAACTTCCCGAAGCCGGTGATCGCGTCCGCCTTGACGTTTGCGAAGACGCTCGACAGCGGCAAGGTCGGCGAAGCCCTGAACCGCTTGACCCGCGACGACCCGACGTTACGGCAGCACACCGACGAAGAAACCAAGGAAACCATCCTTTCGGGGATGGGCGAACTGCACTTGGAAATCTCGATGGAGAAGCTTCGCCGGGCGCTCAGCCTGCAACAAGGCGACTCGCAGATTGCCATCGGCAAGCCCCGAGTCGCGTACCGACAAACCATCGCGCGCTCGAAGGACTTGGAGTACAAGTTCCAGAAGCAAACGGGTGGTCGCGGTAAGTTCGCGGTGATCCACGTGAAGTACCGCCCGCTGATGCCTGAAGACGTGGAAGAGAAGATCAAGGAGATCGAGGCGTTGAAAGACCCCAAGATCAAACCGGACCCGAACAACGTCTACTTCGTGAACGCGGTGTCCCAGGGGACGATCTCGAAGGAGTACATCCCGAGTGTCGAAGAGGGCCTCCGCGAGGAAGCCAAGAAGGGGTACAAGTACCCGTTCCCGTTCGTTGACATCGAGTTTGAACTCCACTTCGGGAAGATGCACGACGTGGACTCGTCGCAAGATGCGTTCTACTTGTGTGCCCGCGAAGCGTTCCGCGAAGCCCAGGAAAAGTGCGGCATCACGCTGTTGGAACCGATCATGAAAGTGGTCGCCGTGTGCCCGAAGCAGTACCAAGGGCCGATCACCGGCGACATCAACCGCCGTCGCGGCGTGATCGACGAGACGAGCGAGGACAAGGGCGTCGCCCAGGTGATGGCGAAGATTCCGCTCTCGGAACTCTTCGGCTACACCAGTGACCTACGAAGTGCGACCGCCGGCACCGCCAGCTTCAGCATGGAGTTCAGCCACTACGCCCCCGTCCGCGAGGAACTCGCCGACCTGCCAAAGAAGGACGCCAAGAAGTAACAAACCGTCGTGTGACCAAATCCCACGACGCGATTCCTGATAACCGCGCAGCCCGGCCACGACCCAGTGACCGGGCTGCTGTCGTACC
>JANLRE010000056.1:0-1440 GCA_031368205.1 Fimbriiglobus sp.
GAGTCGCAAGTGTATATATCGAGTGTCAGGTTAATGTTGAGACGGCTGACAAATATGAGTATGACCCCCGGTTCAGGCGGTGCCTCAAACGCTCAAAATCCTAGGCTCGCCGCATGATTCTTTACCGTATGGTCTCTGACAGAACACTCGAAAATGCTCAACATCAATCAAGCTGGTACAAGGCTGATATCCTCGTGGCAAGACTTCATGCTCCTCTGGCGGCTCACGAACGTGTTCAGCGTGGTTATCCACGCACTCGGGGTCTGCGTTCTGGGCTGGTGCGTGACGATGGACCGGAAGCCGATCACGCGCGAGGATTGAGCAGTCCGGTAGTTACTTCACCTGAAGTGGGATCACGGCTCCGGTGCCGTCGGCGGTGATGGTGAGTGCGTCCGTGGCATTCACAGGAATCGCGGGGCTGATGGCAATGTTTTGGCCGGGTGGCGTGGCACGGTTCATCAGAAGCTTGCCGCTACTCGCATCGTAAATCATCACGCGCCCGGTCGGATCAGTCACAACAACTTGCGAACCAGCCACGGTCCAGCCGGTCAACTCCCCGAGTTCTTTGTTCACCAAATCGGCATACACCCAAGCCGGTTCGGCTTGCGTGGGATCGAGTGCAATCAGGTGTTGATTGGCGATCGTGTAGACGATCCGGGTTCGCCCGTCTGTTGTCACCACGGCCAATTGGTTCGTCGGCTTCCCAACGGGGATCAGACCCTTTTCAGTCCCACGCCAGCGGCGAACCGGGTCGGCGGGTCGGTCGGCGTTGTAGAGGAAAATTGTCCCGGTTACATCGGCGACAACAAATTGCAAGTTCCCGTCAGCACCCAGCACGGCGGCGGGCATGGCGATCTTGTTCACCAATTCCCACGGCCCGGCGACTTTCGCGGGCTTCGCGTCGGCCTCGGTCGGCCACTTCCATCGCAAGAACTTCCGGCTACCGTCGGTGGCAAGAAACTCATCGGCGTTGATGGCCGTTACCAGACAGAACAGTTCCCCCGCCGCGCCGTCGCCGCGCCACAGCGGCCCAACTGACAACTGGCTGTCACCACTGCTAAACCGATACAGATAGCCGTTCACCAGTGGAATCAACACGGATGAGCCGACCACGATCGGCGTCCCGGCAAGTTGGTCCGGGAGTGGCACGACGACATCGGTTTTGAGTACACCCTCTGCGACGAACCGTAGCCGAATTCGTCGGCCCGCTTTGTCGAGTTCGGGCGTCAGGCTCCAGACGGCTTTCCCATCCGGTGACGCCGCAATCATCGCCTTGCCGGACGATTCCGCATACGGCGCGGCAACCACTTTTGCGACGATTGACGGGGCCACGGTCCGCTTAGGGTCGAGGGTCACGGAATACACGCCGCCGTCTTCGTCGCCGACAATGGCCGTGTTGTTACCGACCGCGACCGCAGGCCCCGCCGGACTGACACCGAG
>JANLRE010000058.1:0-6280 GCA_031368205.1 Fimbriiglobus sp.
ATTGCCCTGGTTGCGGTGGACTTGGTCGGGTTCTTCTTGCCAAACGTCGAGACCGTCCGCACCAAGTTGAGCGGCTTCCAGTACGTGATGATTTCGGCCACCCACAACCACGAAGGCCCGGACACCCTCGGGCTGTGGGGCGCCAGTCCGTTTCAGAATGGCATTGATCCGGAATACTTGAAGTTGGTCGAAGAAAAGTGTGCCAAAGCGGTGACGCAAGCCGACGCCGCCCGCAAACCTGCCACCGCGAAAATTGGCACCGCGAAAGGCCCGGAACTACTCCACGACGGACGACAACCGATTGTCAAGCACGACGACATTGTCACGATTCAGTTCGAGAATGCCTCGACGAAAAGTCCGCTCGGCATCCTGGTGCAATGGAACTGCCACCCGGAAACGATGGGTGACAAGAACACCGAGATCACCGCAGACTACGTCTACGCCACCGTGAAGCACCTTCAGGACGCCCACAAGTGTCCGGTGGCCTACTTCACGGGGACCGTCGGCGGGTTGATGACATCACTGCATGTCGAAGTGAAAGATGCGACCGGCAAGTTGCTCCAAGACGGCACCTGGGAAAAGACCGAACTGTACGGCAAACTAGTCGGGCAATTGGCCGACAAGGCGATCAAGCAATCTGAACCCGTGACCCTGACACCGTTCGTGGTTCGCACCAAAGCTGCGTTGATCCCGGTGGATAACAACGTGTACCGCCTCGGAAAGCAACTCGGCGTACTGAACCGCGTGATGTTCGCTTATGACGGTAACCCGACGCCCGAAAAATACATCGAAAGCCAGGACGTGACCAAGCCAGTCGGAATTCGCACCGAGATCGGCTATCTCAAACTCGGTGATCTTGAAGTTGCCGCAATACCAGGCGAAATTTATCCGGAACTGGTACTCGGCAAAGTGCAAGACCCCGTCGATCCCGGTGCGGACTTCCCCGATGCCCCGATTGAACACAGTATTTACGGCAACTTCAAATCGAGACACCGCATGATTTTCGGGCTAGCGAACGACGAACTGGGCTACTTCATCCCGAAGCGACAGTGGGACGTAAAGAAACCGTTCTGTTACGGATTGAAAGACTCGCAATACGGCGAAGTCAACAGCATGGGGCCAGAGACCGCGCCGATTATCTGTGGTGTGTTCCGCGACCTGGTCAAGTCGGCACCTGCACCAAGGTGATTCGCTTAATCACCATCGTCGCATAGCAACCGCGTGGCAACTCGAACGTCAGTTGCAATTTCCGCCGCTCCCGGTTCAGGTCGTCGTCACCTGCTGCTGTGGACAGTCCTTCCGGACGCAAGCACGCAATCCGGTCCCCCTTGGAGAAAAACGGTTTCTCCAAGCCGGGGACTTTTAACAGCGGCAGCGTCAACCCTTCGTCTGCCAACACCGCATCAATTACTGTTGATGATTCTTTCAACCGCGCCGATGGCAACGGCATTGTCAGGGTGGACCACTCTTTCAACAATTCGTCGTTGCCAGATAACGGGACAGCAAAGTCACCGACACTCAGGCGAATCGTCCCGAGGTTCTGGCGGGGGAATTGGTCACGAAGCCAGCGGTCCAGCATCTTGTTCCAAAGGTAGCTTTGATACGCCGCCAGATAGAGTCCACCCAGTTCTGGCTTCAGGCGTGCAATCGCACCGGCAAAATCGTGCGGATTTGCAACAAGGAAATTGATGAGCGGTCGTGCATCACAACCCCCGAGTTTTACCGCACACTGTGACCAGTCGCCCCAATACGTGCGTAGCGTCGCTTTCTCGTGTTTCGCCTCGGCACGGTCATGTTCATACGGTGCGGTCAGTGCCAGACGCAGTGCTTGCTCAAATCGCCCGAACACCATTTCCCGACCAATAAAGTCACCGTCGTTCACGGACCCGAAGCGTTGGTCGTCGAAATAATTGGGCACGCCAACATGAGGGATTTCGTCGATTGCTTGGAGTGCCGCAAGTTCGTCTTGCGGGGTAAGGTGCCGTACCGTGATCGTGAACCGATTGGCGCGGATGTGTGCGGACGAAAAGGGTACTTCAACTTGACCCAAATAGGTGACGTGGATTTTCTCGTGCGTCAAATTCCGTGCTGGGCCACGATAGATTGTGATGAACTGCGTTGTGTCCGCGTGGCGATCTTTCAACCCGGCAAATGCCAACCGCCGCATGTCGATTTTCCAACGCCGTCGAACCACGGCCAGTGCATCGGGTGTTGTCCAACCGATTTTATCGAGACGGTAAAGTGCGAAATCGCCGGTTTTGCTTGCCACAACGTCTGTCAGTTCTTCAACCCGAAAGTCTTCGGGGCGTTGTTTCACTTTCATCGCGGTATTTAACGGCTGATCGGGAGAAGTGTCGAGGATGTGTCGAACAAGGCACTACAAAAAAGGTGAGACCGAGAGTGATGAACCAAAAGCTGTCGCCCACTCAGCTTACGATTCAATTCACTCCCGGTCTCATCGGGTGACAAGTTCTTCACTCATCACACTTACACTTTAACCCAATCGACAGGCATGTCAAGCGGCCCGACCCCGTTTTTGGAAGATTTATGAGAAATCACTGAGAAACCGAAACAGCGGGTATCAGAAGGTTCTCCGAAACGGGTTGCCGCCAACCTTGTCGTAGGAAGTTCCAATCTGGCTCGTTCGGCCCTGAAGTGCTAGGGTCGATACCCCGTGGCGTCGGTTCTTGTTTATTCCGCAACGGCAGGTGCGGCAGACCGTCAATGGTTTCCAATTTGACGCGGCCTGCGGAAAGTGTCATCAGTTGGGCAATCGCCTGCACCGTGCCGGGATGGGTTGGGGCGGAGTAGTGGCCAGTCGGTAGTTGCACGGTGTGGTTCGTAATTAGGCCTGGGGCTGCCGTCCAATTGTGGGACCGGATCGCCACCGTTTGAATCGGCAACGTCTCCGCGATATTACCACCGACGGCGATGGGGTCCAAGAAGATGACCGCGTCAATCATGACGCCGTCACGCACGGCATCACACGCCAGAACCAGCGTGCGTTCCGCCGCCGTTCCGTAGCCGAGCAACAAGATTCGGGCTTGCGGTTCGTCCCGTTGCAGTCGGCGGATTTCCCGATGGAACCAGTTCCGATCTTCTTGTTGTGCGTAATAGACTTTGGCGTACCCGGCATGACAAAGTTTGTCACGCAGGGTCAACATACCGCCAAGTTCGAGGCTGTCCGACCCGTTCATCATGAACAGATAAACTTGTTGCCGAATCGGCGTCGGGTACTGGTTCACTTCACAGGTGTGCAACGACTCATGAAAGCCGTTGTGACGGCAACTCATGCACCCGGCACCATTCAAGAGAGCAACGAACATCGTAAGAATCGTTAGTGTGATTCGCAACATCGCAGACCCCGCCTTCCCGTCATTGCACGCAAAATCCCTCATACTGGTGAAATCGGCAGGACCACGATAATCGCTGTACTTTATTTATCTTCACACACTACCCATATCCCCGGATTACAGGGGTTGTTCGGGTCAGCGAGTTTGGGCAATTTGGTGAACTACTCAATACTAATGACCCGCCCGGTTTTCACAGACTCGATTTCTTTGTGGCACATCACGAGGGCATCCCGTGCGAGTTTGCCACTGAGCAAGTTCGGTTCTTTGCCAGCTTGAATGCCATCGACTGCCGCTTGAATCTCGTTCGTGAATGCCGCGATTGGGTCGCCGCCGCCGTGTAATTCGGGGTGGGTTGCTTTGCCGTCGTTGGTGAACACCGTGAGTGGCGTACCGCCGGAGTCGAGTACGATTGTGGCCCGTTCGAGGTAAATCTCAAAACCGTGAACGAAGGACCGCCCCGACATCGCCACCGCACCACTGGAACAGGTCACTGCCGGACCGCCGGGACCGTACAGATACGATGTCGTCAGATATGTGACGGCGTCGCCTTCGATCGTGCCAGCCGAAAAGACTTGCTTCGGCACGCCGCAAAGTAAGCCGATGAAGTGCGTGTCGTGTATGTGCAAATCCACGGCAGGTCCACCCGTCTTCGCGGCGTCGGCAATGTCGGCTGACCAATCCGGTTTGGCGATCACGCGCTTGAAATGTGCCCCGATCAGTTTGCCATGCTTACCATTGCGAACCGCATCCGCCGCGAACGCAAATTCCGGAAAGAACGGCAGCACGTGGGCGACCATGAGCAACTTCCCGGCTTGCTTCGCGGCAGCGAGCATGGCATCCGCTTGGTCGGGTTGCAGCGCGATCGCCTTTTCGACCAGCACATGCTTGCCCGCCTTCAATGCCGCAATCGCGGTCTCCGGGTGCAAGTTGGTCGGGTTGCAAATGTCAACCAAGTCGATCTCCGGATCGGCCAGCATCGCATCAAGCGAATCATATTTCTTGATCTCGGCAAGATCCACATGTCCCGGTTCCGGGCCGAAGTTGCCACGGGTATTCGTCCAATCCCCCGCGAGCTTCGCTTGGTCCCGGCTGCACACCGCAACAACTCTCGCATTCTTCACGTGCTGCATTCCCAAAAAGTGAATGCGCCCCATAAACCCAATCCCGACGATCCCGATGTGAACCATTGGCGTAGTTCCTATAGTTGAAGTGTCTCAGGCCATTTCCAGCAAATAGCAAGAACGATCGACTCAGAAGACAACTCGAAGTTATCCTACTTCAGCTAATTTATCTTTTGAATCGGTGTCATTGACGTACTCATTTCTGGTGATCACCCCTTGCAATATAACGGAATCCGTTGATAAAGACGGGAATTGTTGGACATTGTTGACGGAGATTAGTGCCTCAGGCTGTGATGCCACAACTTACTGTGGTATATTTGGGGCCGCAGGAAGCCTTTCCTGGACGGGTGTATGTAACAGAAGTGCCAAGAGATATTCGCACTTCTAATTACGCCTCTCCAATCTCACAAAGGCTGGTGGAGTTTGGAGTTTCGTACCACAGTGAACCGGACGGAAGTCGTGATCGATCTCCCCGGAATTTCTGAGGCGGTCTTTGACGAAGTCGGAAAATTTTACAATCAGGCATTAGCCAGGCCAACAGCAAAGAACCGCGATGTAATCCGCGATGCATTCTTGGCTGCGCTGAAGCTGTCTCCCGAAGCCAACGCAAGCGACCTCTGGCATCACGTCATCTACCGGAGGTACTGCGAAATCTTTCCGCTTCACCGGCACCAAGACCCGAACCAGAGTTGGAAAAGGGCCGGAGGTGAGGCGCTCGAATTCGCCGTGCAAGAAATCTATTCGCCAATTCTTGCGCCACACGGCATCGAGATCAAAATGCTAATGAAGGGCAAGAAGCTTCCGGCTCTGAAGGCCATGCAGATCGAAACTGTTGTTGGATCAGACAAGCTGGACGTTGCACTCTCGATCGCCGAAACCGAGACGATCTTTGGCGGTGTTCACGTCAAAGCGAGCTTGGCTGAGAGAATCTCCGATGACGTTCCGTGCAGCCGAGCAATGATGAAAAACGGTTTCTTCTCGCCAATGTGGACGCTGGACGTGAAGTCATTTCCTCCGCCTGGCGATCTCGTGAATCGAGGCGAACTCGGATCAACGAGCATTCCGAGCCAAAAACGTTCGTACATCGAGATTCACGGAGACTTCGATAATCTCTACAGTGGTAATGCACGTTCTGCACCGAGCAACGCGAAGACACCCTCGGGAAAACGGGTCATCGGTATTAGCCCTGCAAAGCAACCCGATCTCTTCGCATTGGATGTTCTAGCGGCGGCAAAAGCCTTCCAAATGCGAGCTAAGACGTAATGTAATCGTGGGCGATTTTGCAATTCTCGGGGTCTAGCTCGAATCCCAGAAAGTCCAGGCCATTCTGATAGGCGGCTTTCGCAGTCGTCCCACTTCCCATGAACGGGTCGAAAACGATCCCGTCCTTTGGAACAACTGCGGCTTCGATGCATCGCAGAGGAAGATCAAGCGGGAACGTGGAACAGTGCGGAGTCGGGTTCGGAGTTTGAAGCAGCTTCCAGACGGACCCGATGGGTGGTTTGGTTTGGAAGACGTGCCGCTCTTCTTTGGCAAAGATGTAGATGCCTTCATGTCTGCGGTGAGTCCGTCGGCACAGGCCTTCGGGGAGAGGTCGAGACTTTTCCCAGATCACTTCGCCGCGGAAGAGAAACCCGAGATCGGTCATGCCGATGACAATTCGGTACGGCAAGGCGAGTAGATTACCGTACTGTAAAAATCCGACGTCCTTCCGGATGAACGCCCGACGACTCCCCCGCTTCTTCGTGTAAGCCGAGTTCGTTTTCGGAAGTCCCGTCCCCTCTTGGCCAAGGGAACTGTAGGTGT
>JANLRE010000067.1:0-1523 GCA_031368205.1 Fimbriiglobus sp.
CTCAACCCCAGGCTAATCGCTGTAATCCCTCCGGGATAAAAACGACCCGTGGCATCCCATCGGTTGCAACCTTTGCCAAACATCCCGGTAGGGATGTCAGCCATTAGCCTGGGGTTGAGCGCAGCGACACCCCAGGTCACCGTCACCCAGTGTCTTCGACTCCGGAGGAGTCGCAGCTCTCGGCGAACCCCCTCGTGCATATCAAATCACAACACGGATGCGAGTTCGTGTTGCACGGACACGACTCCCAGGCGTAGCAATTCAGCCTATGCGCACCCCCGTACCTGTCACAGGCTATGAATCCAGGGTCGGAGGTGCTAAACTCGAAGCAATTCTATGCGTTCAACCTGTTTGAGGGCTTCCTGATGAATCGTCGCACATTCTTGACCAGCGTTGCGGCTGGCGCCGTGGTGACCTCTCCCGTTTTTGCGAAGGATACGCCGATGTTACCTGTGATTGATACCCACCAGCACCTGTGGGATTTGAAGAAGTTCAAACTCGGGTGGCTGAAGGCCGGGGAACCGCTCGACGCCAGTTTCACGCCGACGGAATACGCGGCGGCCACGGCGGGGTTGAACGTCGTGAAGGCCGTGTACATGGAAGTCGATGTGGTCCCCGAACAGCAACAGATGGAAGCGGACTATCTCATCGAGTTGTGCGAAAGCAAAGCCACACCGACGTGTGCCGCCGTCATCTCCGGTCGCCCGAATAGCGACGGGTTCGCCAAGTACATCACGCCGTACAAGGGGCACAAATACATCAAAGGGGTGCGACAAGTTTTGCACGTCCCGACCACGCCGGCGGGGTACTGCCTGGACGCCAAGTTCGTGACGGGGATTCAACTCCTCGGCGACCTCGGGCTGAGCTTCGACCTGTGCGTCCGGGCCGCCGAACTGCCGGACATGGCGAAGCTCATCGACCAGTGCCCGGACACGCGGTTCATTCTCGACCACTGCGGCAACGCGAGCGTGAAGTTCAAGCCGGAAGAGTGGGACACGTGGAAGGCGGGCATGGCGGCGGTCGCGGCGAAGCGAAATGTCGTGTGCAAGGTCTCCGGGTTCATCGTCAACGGCGGCAAAGGTCCGTGGAAGGCCGACGACCTCGCGCCTGTCGTGAACAGCACGATCGAAGCCTTCGGCATCGACCGCGTCATGTTCGGCGGCGACTGGCCGGTCGTGACCCTGAGCGCAACCTACAAAGACTGGCTCACGATGTTGCGGGCGATTATTGCCAACCGTTCGGACGTGGACCAAAAGAAAATCCTCCACGACAACGCCGCGAAGTTCTACGGGATTTAACCGAGTGACACGAAGGGTTCGACCATGATGGGTTTCTACCTCAAACTCCTCCTGCTCACGATCACCCTAGCGCCGGTGCCAACCGGGCCGGCGCCGGACCCGTTGGCGCGCGGGTATTTGGGCGTGATGGTTGAGCAAGGCGTGTTGCGAATTTCGACCGTCATGCCCAACACCCCGGCGGATAAGGCGGGGCTTCGGGCGGGTGACGACCTCGTGAAGGTCGGC
>JANLRE010000070.1:0-9712 GCA_031368205.1 Fimbriiglobus sp.
GGGCTTTCGGTGTGATGGGGTGGGCTTTCATTCCGGACATCTGTTGAAATTCCATTGCACTGGCGGCCGAACTGCGACAAAATCCCTCGTGTGGTTCTCTCCCTCGTCGAAACAGGAGTTTGGGATGTTGATTCGTCGTAACGTCGTGTTGGTGGCTGGGGTTCTCGTGGCCGGGTTCAGTGTGAACGGCGCGTTCGCGCTGCTTCAGGAATACAAGAGCGGTGTCGTGTGGCCGGAGCCGAAGGTCGTCCTGCCTGGCGCGGAACCGGGTGCGCCACCGGCGGACGCGATTGTCCTGTTTGATGGCAAAGACTTGTCGAAGTGGAAGAACGGTGAGAACTGGGAGATCCTAGATGGCTACGCCATTACCCGCAAGTCGGACATCGTGACCAAGGATTCGTTCGGCGATTGCCAAATGCACGTCGAGTTCGCTACCCCCGCCACGGTGCAAGGCAACGGGCAAGGGCGGGGCAACAGCGGGATTTACTTCATGGAACGCTACGAAGTGCAAATCCTGGACTCGTTCAACAACCCGACGTACTTCGACGGCCAGTGCGCGTCGATTTACAAACAGACCCCGCCGATGGTGAACGTCAGCCGGAAGCCGGGCGAGTGGCAGACCTATGACATTATCTTTGAAGCCCCCCGCTTCGCCGAAGACGGCAAGGTGACGAAGCCGACCATCATCACGGTCCTGCACAACGGCGTCGTGGTGCAGAACCACTTCGAGTTGACCGGCGGTACGTTCTACGATCAACCGGCTCATTACGAAAAACACGCGGAGAAAGCCCCGATCCGGCTGCAATTCCACGGCAACGCCACGCAGTTCCGCAACATCTGGATCCGGGAAATCGCTCCGATCCTTGGCAAGAAGCCGAACTAATTCTCGCCAGTTTGCTTCTGATGGCGTGCGATGCCCCCGATTATCGCACGCCATGAGCATTTCCGACACGATGCCTGAAACCCGGACGCTCAGACAAACACGGTTCGACATTTCTCGGCGGCTCCCCTTGCTGGACTGGGGTGGGGCACTCACAATATGTTGGTAAATGAGAAGGAACGATGTCCGCCGAATCAGTCGGCTCAGCTTGGCTTGGGGCAGGTTCATGCGATTGGTGTTGGTCGGACCACCAGGAAGCGGGAAAGGCACACAGGCCCAACGGTTGGTCCGGTCGTTGTCACTCACCTATGTCGGCACCGGGGACATCCTCCGCGAAGCCATTCGGCTGGGCACACCAGTCGGCCGCGAAGCCGAACCGCTCATCAAACATGGGCTACTCGTCTCCGATCCACTGGTGAACGACGTGGTGGCCGAACTCTTTCGCGGGCCACACCGTCCCGCCCGATTCGTGATGGACGGCTACCCCCGCACCTACGCCCAAGCCATCGCGTTTGACGCGCTCTTGCGGCAACAGTTCTTGAAACTGGACGCGGTGATCAACCTCGCCATTGACGATGAAGACGTGGTCAGCCGGATCAGCTTCCGGCGAATCTGCTCCAACCCAACCTGTTCCGCACCGTACCACCTCCATGCCCGCCCGCCACAAAAGCCGAACGTCTGTGACCTCTGTGGTTCGCCACTCATGTGCCGGGACGACGACATCGAAGAAACCGTGCGGCGGCGGTTGGTCGAGTTCCACAAGAACACCGATGCCCTACTCGAACACTACGAGCGCCAAGGTCTCGTCAAGAACATCTCCGCGCTCGACCCGATGGACGTGATTTACAACAACATCATCAAAAGCTTGCCAACCGAACTCAAGTAAACAGTGGCGGGCTTATCGTCGGCGTAGCGAATTTGCAATCACCGACACACTGCTGAGGCTCATCGCCGCCGCTGCCCAAATGGGGTCCAGAAGCGAACCCCCGAACGGGATCAGCACGCCGGCGGCAATCGGGATGGCGAGTGCGTTGTACACGAACGCCAGGGCCAAGTTTTGCCGGATCGTTCGCACGGTGGCGAGGCTCAATTCGCGGGCCGTTAGGATCGACCGCAGATCGGATTTCACCAACGTCACCCCCGCCGTGGTGATGGCCACGTCTGTGCCGGTGCCCATCGCAATCCCGACATCCGCCGCTGCCAACGCTGGGGCATCGTTAATACCGTCACCACACATCGCCACGACACGGCCTTCGGCTTTCAACTGCGCAATGACTCGATGCTTGTCTGCGGGGAGTTGATCGGCGAAAACCTCGGAAATGCCAACCTCTGTCGCAATTCGTTCGGCCACGGCAAGGCTATCGCCGGTCAGCATGACGGACCGAACACCACTCGCCGTGAGTTTCGCAATTAGTGCTGGGGCTTCGGGCCGACTGCGATCACCCAATTTGATGAACCCGACCAGTCGTTGATCCACGGCAACGCCAATGACCGTTTCCGCCGATGGCGATTGCCCGTCGGGATGCGGGATGACCGGCACGTGATTCTGCACAAGAAACGCATCGTTGCCAACGAGTACCGTATGACCATCGACAACCCCACGCACGCCGAGTCCGGGTTCGGTTTGCACGTCGGTTGCCACGGGAATGATGACGCCCTTGGCTTCAGCTTCTTTCACAATCGCGCGGGCCAGTGGGTGTTCGCTACTGCGCTCCAGTGCGGCAGCCCAACGCAGCACAGTGTTCTCATCCTCTCCTGGATTCATGTTGTATGGCATTATGGCTGTCACCTTCGGCTTGCCTTCGGTCAGCGTGCCGGTTTTATCGAACACGATCGTGTCCACGGCAGCCAGTCGTTCCAACGCTGCCGCATCGCGGAACAGCACGCCACGACTGGCCGCACGCCCGATCCCGACCACGATGGCCATCGGCGTAGCCAACCCGAGCGCACACGGGCAGGCAATCACCAACACCGCGACCGCACACAACACGCCGTTCACCAACCGCGTTTCCACGTTCCCGAAGAGCATCCACAGGATGAACGTGAGGATGGCAATCCCCGTCACCGCCGGAACGAACCACGCGGCGACCCGATCGACGGTTTGCTGAATCGGCAACCGCGTGCGTTGGGCTTGCCCCACTAACGCGATCACCTGGGAAAGGACCGTCGCCGTGCCGACTTTTTCGCACGCCACCACGACTGAGCCGTGGCCGTTGATTGTCCCGGCAAGAACCTTCGCCCCTACCAACTTTTCCACCGGCATCGGTTCCCCGGTGAGCATGGATTCATCCGCACTCGTCGTGCCTTCTTGAATCACGCCATCCACTGGAAACTGCTCCCCAGGCCGCACCCGAACGCGATCACCGGCGTCGATCAGGTCGAGCGCCAAGTCCGCTTCCTTGCCGTTCTCCAGCACGACGTGGGCAATTTTAGGCGTCAGCTTCAACAGCTTCCGAATGGCGTCCCCGGTCTGGCCGCGTGCCCGCAACTCCATCACTTGCCCGACCAGCACCAGCACGACGATCCCCGCCGCACTTTCAAAAAACGGCATCACCATGACACCGGGCAGCAACTCCAGCAGATGATTCACCAGCCCGAACAAGCTGAACCCATACGCTGCCAACACCCCAAGGCCGATGAGCGTGAACATGTTGAACTGCACGGTTCGCAGCGACACGGCGAAGCGTTGGAGAAACGGCCAACCGCACACGAACACGATCGGGGTGCAAAGAAGTGCTTGCAACACCATGAACGTGGTGTGGCCGACGAGGTGCGAGATCGGCATTCCCGGCGCGAACATGTCGATCATGGCGAGAGCAATCAGCGGCACGCCGATGAGTAGGCCGAGTTTCAATCGCCAGTTCAGGCTACGCAACTCGGGGTCCGGAGCATCATCCAGACTTGGGGCTTCGGGTTCGAGAGCCATGCCACATTTCGGACAAGCCCCCGGTCGATCGCTCACGACTTCCGGGTCCATCGGGCAGATGTAGCGCGTTGCGGGGGCATTGGCTTCGGACATAGCATCAAACGACTGGCCGCCCAGGTACTTCCCCGGCGACCGCCGAAACTTCCGCCGACAGCTTTCGTGGCAAAAATAATACGTCGAGCCATTGTGAACGAGACTTCCGCCACCGGCACGGGCGATCGACACGGTCATCCCACAGACCGGGTCAATCGGGTCCGGTGCGGCCAAGCCGAGGGAGATGGTGCGGGGCGCTGTCATGGGTCGTGGACTCCGGGTGTGTGTGGTTAGATTCTACACCTCCGGGGAATGGTTCATGTAAATGAGGAAAGCCCATGAACGATCGTTCATGGGCTTTGAGTGCTGCTGCAATTGTTATCGGTTCAAATTGCTGCCGTACACACAGCGCTGGTGGTCGCCCAACCCACCGCTGCCAGAGGTGCTTCCGATGCACAGGCCGTGGCCACACTTGTTGCCAGCGTTGAAGAACTGGTTGCAAGAGCCGAACAGAAATGTCCGCTCGGACGCGAACGTGCTACACCCCACCGGCGACGCGCAGCCTTGGCCGATGGTGAACGGGCTGAACAGCTTGCTCGCCAAGTTGAACCGATGGCCGGACGCTTTGTCGCCACACCAGTCGCTGGCGGCGGCGTGGCTCGGTGCGGCTGCGGCTGTTGCGGCACAACCACTACAACCCGAGCCGATCGCGGCGGGGGCGAGTGGGTTTGTGGACCACGGCGCTTGAGCCGAAGCCAAGCCGACCGAGGCGAGCAATCCGGCAAACGTAAACGCGAATCGGCGAAGTTGCAGGTGCATCACGAGATTCCTTTCCGAGAATGGGGGAACGACGTCCGTGTCAAGAAACGTCTCGTAGGTCATCGGTGATGGACGATGGCCGTATGTGCGGAAAGCGATCATGATTCCGAGATGTAGGAGCAATTTCGGTCGGGTTCCAACACCCCTAACGGGCAAACCTGACAGCACGAAAAATTGGGTTCTACCGAGGGCAGGGGTGGGAAGGCAGTTACCATGAAAGCCCACGAATGATCATTCGTGGGCTTTGGGTTGAAAATCATTCGTGGGCTTTCGGCATCCTCACACAAACCTCCATCACAGCCGTTGCACAAAGTTCCCATAATCCGCAGCGCGGTCTTGCCACTCCCCGGCGCGTTTCATGATGCGGTTGGGCCAGTTGACGAGGTTGAGGTGGTCGGCATTCCACGTTTCAGTGGCTTCGCCCCAAGTGGCAGAATGCAGAGAAACGATGCCGTCGTTCGGACCCTCCGCACGGCCCACGATCCGCGACGACAGCCACCATTCGGGGCCGAGCCACGGCTTCTCACAAACCCCTGCGACGGAATAATACCGCACGTCGGGTGCATTAGGCGTCACTTCGTTGAAGCGAGAACAGGCTTCGGTTGTGAGGTCAAAGAAGGCGTCATCAGGAATGCCAGTGGCGCGGAATAGCGGTTGGAACAGCCGGGCAAACCGGCTCAACGCCCAATCCGCGAACGTGGTGCCACGATGGGGGGTGCCGACGGTGGTGAGCGAGAGAACTTGGCGGTCCATCCCGAGGTGCGAAATCAGATACCGGGCGTCCAACCCGCCGAGGCTGTGGCCGATGACGTGAACCGGACGTTGGCCGAACCGATCCTGAATCGACTTTTTCAACTCGACGGCACGGGTCGTGATTGCAGCCGTGGCGCTGATGCGTGGCATCAGGACTTCGTGGCCCAGGCTTTCGAGATACGTGCGGACACCGGGGAAGTATTCCTTCGCCGGACGACGCTTGGCGAGGAGTCGGCTTAAACCGCACAAGCCATGAACCAACACGATCGGCGGGGCTTCGGAAATCGAATCGTTCACCGTGGCGAAATCCTTCACTACAAATAAGCTTGCCCACACGCCAATGGCCAGCGACTGCGGGGTTCGTTACCATGTCAACCGGGTGATCGGGCAGGGTCGGACGAGAGTGAACCGAATCTGGATCCCAATTGCACTCACTATATACTTAGCACCTTCACGAGACTTTCGCAATGGCCTTACTCACAGCACAACCCGGAACCACCCGCATCGGCTGGATCGGCACCGGCGTCATGGGGCGTTGGATGTGCCAACACGCGATGGCCAAAGGCTACAGCGCCACGGTGTACAACCGCAGCGCGGAGAAAGCCCAACCGCTGGTCGATCTGGGCGCGAAACTCGCCAAAACGCCAAAGGAAGTGGCCGAAGCTAGCGACGTGGTGTTCGCCATCGTCGGCTTTCCGAAGGATGTTCGGGACGTGTTCCTCGGGGCAGCGGGGGCGCTGGCCGGCAGCAAGCCGGGCACGATTCTCGTGGACATGACCACGAGCGAACCGAGTTTAGCCAAGGAGATTTTTGACGCGGCGAAGGCCAAGGGCGTTCACAGCCTGGATGCCCCGGTCAGCGGCGGCGATGTCGGCGCGAAAAACGGAACGTTGAGCATCATGATCGGCGGCGAGAAACCCGTCGTGGACGCAGTGACGCCGATTTTTGAAGCGATGGGCAAAACCATCATTCACCAAGGCAACGCGGGCGCCGGGCAGCACACCAAGATGGTGAACCAAATCCTGATCGCATCCAACATGATCGCGGTCTGCGAAGGGTTGCTGTACGGCTACAAAGCGGGCCTCGATTTGGAGACGGTGTTCAAGTCCGTTTCCGTGGGAGCGGCGGGCAGCAAAGCACTCGAAGTCCTCGGGCCACGGATGTTGGCACGCAACTTCGAGCCAGGCTTTTACGTCGAACACTTCATCAAAGACATGGGCATCGCGCTCGCCGAAGCCGAGAAAATGAACCTCGCGCTGCCGGGGCTGGCACTCGCCAAACAACTGTACGAAGCCGTCCGCGCCCAAGGCTATGGGAGAAAGGGAACACACGCACTGCTGCTGGCACTGGAGACACTGTCCGGGATCAAACGTTAAAAAGCCCATGAACGATCGTTCATGGGCGTTGCTTCTCACAACATCTTTTTCGGATTTGGAAAGTGTTCCTGCATCACTTGCTTCATCTCGCGCACCGCGCGTTCCATCCCAACAAGCACGGCGCGGCTCACGATGCTGTGGCCGATATTGAGTTCTTCCACGCCGGGGATGCGGACGATGGGCTTCACATTCTGGTAGTTCAGCCCGTGGCCCATGTGCGTGTGCAGACCGAGTTGCGTAGCGTGAGCCGTGGCCGTGTGCAGTTTGGCTAACTCGATGCTAATTGCGGCGTCGCCGATGGCTTCGGAGTAGCTGGCGGTTTGGAACTCGATCGCATTGGCGCCGAGCAATTTCGCTTGGTCGAGTTGCTTGCGGTCCGGGTCGATGAACAGCGAAACGGGAATTCCGACTGACTTCAACCGCTCGATCGCTGACCGCACGGAATCGGCATTGGCAATCACATCCAGGCCGCCTTCGGTCGTGAGTTCCTGGCGTTTCTCTGGAACGAGTGTGGCTTCGTCGGGCTTCACTTTCAAGGCGATGGCGATGATCTCGTCGTAAGCGGCCAACTCCAGATTCAGCCGCGTGGTTACGGTGTCGCGCAGCAAGTACACGTCGCGGTCTTGGATGTGCCGTCGGTCTTCGCGCAAGTGAATCGTGATCCCGTCCGCGCCGCCCAACGTGGCCAACACCGCCGCCGCAACCGGGTCCGGTTCCTTCGCCCGCCGGGCTTGGCGTAACGTGGCGACGTGGTCAATGTTCACACCCAGACGCATCGTTCACTCCGGATCGGATCATTTCGTGTAGCGTGACAAGTAATTCAGCACGTCATCATACCGGGCGGCTTCACGGCTGAGCAGTTTGTACAGGATCACCGCAAGAACAATTAACCCGAGCCGTTCGAGGATCGGGAACGCCAGTGAGATCAACGGCAACGACCAGAACGCAAACAGCAGGTAATTCATCACCATCAGACCGATGACGATCGGAACGCCAAGCTGCCCGATGCGGCTGATTCGATACCGGGAATCGAAGTACATGCGGAACATCAGCGGGACTTCCCGCAAGACCCCGAATCGCGCCCAGAACCGCACGCCCTCACCGCTGCCGCCTAGGAATGTTGGCATCACAATGTTAGACAGCGCAGCCGGAATCATGCTACCGATACTGGCACCGTTGCGTGTCGTGAACCCGGAGGGCGCGCGCGTTAACGAAATTGTCGCAGCAGGGTTTTGCAAGGCTGCGAGTGCCTTTTCCAGCCGTTGAAGGCGGTCGGAAATCGACTCCGCTTGTGGCAAGGGAATGACATCTCCATTTGTTGTGACACGATTGCTCGTGTTCGATCCGTCCACCATGTCCCGTCTCCTACCAGTCCACCAATCCGAATTCATTGTACCGCAGCGATTCGCCAACTTGGTATTCGTCTCAAAAATCCGCCCATTCTGAATTCGTTCACGAGGAATCGAGAACCGGGTGCGCCGAAAAATCTCTGACTCTGACAATCACACGGGTGCAGCTAGATTCTATGGGCCTCTGAAAAGCGATTCACCGCAGAGTCACAGAGAGCGCAGAGCAATCCAAGACCAATTCAAATGGATTTCTCTGCGTCCTCTGCGCCTCTGCGGTGAATATTCTTTTCTTTGACCCCCAGAGATTTTAGCTGCACCCAATCACACCGACCGATCAGTTGGTCTTGTCAAAGTGGCGTAAGCAGTTAATTTAACATACCGAAAAGGCGAACTCGCCCAGTGGTAATGAAGTCGAGGATCGAGAAACGGGACGAGGGCGTCAATCGCCGTAAGTTGTTGAATACCGCCGCCTTAGCTCAGCGGTAGAGCACTTCTTTCGTAAAGAAGGGGTCCCGAGTTCGATTCTCGGAGGCGGCTTTTGACCACCTGTCTATCTCCAATCTCATTTCTCACCACCGGCGGATGATACCGGACAAGCGCGAACAACTTCGTGTCAGTTGCGCGGTCACCACCAGAACGTTCGATGAGGGTATTACCCATTTCGTGTCGAACCCGATGAGTAGGTCGTAGCCTGCCTTCGCGTCAATTGACACGCCCCGGTCACTAAAATCACGCCACCAGTTTGAAAACGAAACTCAGGCGAGAATGTCTTTCACAATCGTGCCGTGGACATCGGTCAGGCGGAAGTCGCGGCCGCTGTAGCGGTACGTGAGCTTCTCGTGGTCGATGCCCATGAGGTGCAACATGGTGGCGTGCAGGTCGTGGACGTGGACTTTCTTGTCAACGGCGGCGAACCCGAACTCGTCCGTTGCCCCGTAGGCCATGCCGCCCTTGACACCGCCGCCGGCCAGCCAGACGCTGAAGCCGTGGTTGTTGTGGTCGCGGCCGTTCGACCCCTCGGAGGTCGGGGTGCGGCCGAACTCGCCGCCCCACAGGACGAGCGTGTCTTGAAGCAGCCCGCAGCGTTTGAGGTCGGTGAGAAGGGCGGCGACGGCTTTGTCACTCACTTTCGCCTTGTCACGGTGGCCTTTCTCCAGGTCGCCGTGGTCGTCCCACGGTTGGCCGGAGCCGAAGAACACCTGCACCGTTCGCACGCCGCGTTCCACGAGCCGGCGGGCAATCAGGCACGAGTCCGCGAATGCCCCGCTGCCGTATAATTCCCGCGTCGCCTTGGCTTCGCGGTTCACGTCGAACGCTTCTTGGGCCTCGGTTTGCATCCGATACGCCATTTCCAGCGACTGAATCCGGGCGTCCAGTTGGTCGTCGCCGTCCCGGTCGTCGCGGTGAAGGCGGTTGAGTTCGTTGAGCAAATCCAGTTGCCCACGCTGGCTCGTTTTGGACAGGTTCTTGTTCTCGATGTGTTCGATGACCCGCTTCGGGTCGAGGTTCGCAATGTGGCACCCCTGGTAGACGCCCGGTAGGAAACTACTGCCCCAAAGTTGTGGGCCGACGACGG
>JANLRE010000079.1:0-2108 GCA_031368205.1 Fimbriiglobus sp.
TCCAAAAAATAGTAATGCGATAATCACGAAGGGGAGTGGCAACCCAACAATCAGTGCCCCGAGGCCCCAGCGGATATTGCCGTTTCGTTGCAGCAAGTTCTTCTTCATACCAATTCTCCAAGTAGTGCTAGTGTTAAAAAACGGTTTGGTTGGTGATAGATCATTCACGCCACGATCACGATACGGTTTCGATTGCCGCAATACTGCGGTCCAAGCTAGCCACATGGAGGCGGCACTTGGGAAGTAACACGGCTTGGACGAGATCCTTGCAATCTTCGGCAACATCGTCGTCGTGCAATATTTTTTCGTAGTCCGAGATTCCGTGTTCTTCGCATTGCTTCAGCGTGGCCAGAACTGATACCGGACCTATGGCCTTGGCCGTGCCAGTGACGGCCTGGGCGAACGTGCCCCACGGGCCGGAACTCTCGGACGGTTCGCCGCCACAATCGAGGATCTTGCCACGCAGCACCGAAGCGGAATCGCGGTGCTCGTCCCGAATGCGATTCAGTTCTAATAACACGGGTCGGTTCGTGAATTTTCCGTGGGCTTCGTCGTAGGTTTCAACGGCGGACATTTCGCCCCGGAGCAGCGAATTCAACGCTTCAATATCTACCGAACTTGCCGTTTTCAGTTCCGATAACGTCGGACGGTTGCTGTTCATTTTTGACTCCTGTTGTCGTACTCAGAACTCGACTATCGAGTTGGCAAATCATGAATAAGCAACGTCCGTGCCAGACCGTGAAACACATGACTTAAGACCGCACAGGTCGCGGTGAATTCTCAAATACCGACTGAATTTAGCCGTTACAGGATCGGTGTTGAACTGACATTCAGGATTCAGATCATTGATGTGAGGTCGTATGCGTCCGGCTGTGAGCCGGGGTTCTCAAAATGGCACGACGCATCTGACTGTTCGTCGAATCACGTGTATTCGATGCGATCAAGGCTGAACGCTTGGCGATGGAACAGCTACTGAGGTCGGCACGGCAGGTGGGCCACAATTGCCGGCCACTCCGCAGGCGGCTTGGGGATTCAGACAGGGGCCGCAGTTAGCGTTGGAACGAAACAGGCCATCGAATGGGGAAATAGACGGAATGAAGATCCGATCACCGGGTTGGAGTTGGTAGTTCGTCGCTGTGTCACCAAGTTGCACAATCTCGTTGTAACAAATTGGGAGTACAATTCGGCAACCGTCCGGCTTGGTGGGACGGGAGACGATGATTTTCTTGGCGTCCGCTTGGCGGGTCAAACCACCGGCTACGAGAATGCCGTCGAGTACCGTTTCCCGGCCGGCGAGCGGATAGGCACGCGGGGCGTTCGCTTCGCCAAGAACGTAGAACACCTTGCTTTCGCGGCCAATCAGTCGGACAGTCACCGCAGTGGATGCTTTCTCTTTTGCGTCTTTCGCGTCTTTCACTTGGGCGTCGATGAGCCGTCGGACTTCGGTTTCAATTTGGGAAACGGTCTTCCAAGCGACGACGGGACGGCCGTATTTACCGAGGTCGATTGTGCCGTCGGGTAACACGGGTTGATTACCCGGCAACCGGATGGGTGAGTCCAAGTCGATCGCCTCGACGGCCAGCGTATCGCCGGGTTCGATGACGTATGCCGCGAGTACGGCTTTATCGAGTTCCTTGGGCAACGGAGCCGGGTTGACGGCCGCGAGTCGCATTTGTTCGGCGGTTGCCGTGAGCTTGTGAACTGGGGGCGTGAAGCCAAGCGTGGAAGCAACGGTCGTGCAGCCCATCCCGGTGACACACGAAGCCAGTAGCACACAACATAAAACTAAGTGCTGGAAGGACTTCATCCGGACACCTCATCAATAACTCATTCAGACCGCTCACAGTGGGTAATATCGGTTGGTTTGATTAGCACGCTTGATCGGATCGTAAGCGTTGGCGCAAAGTTGTACCGTGACTTTTTGTGTAGTCCTTCGACGAGTCTGGCAAAATTTTCTGGCACTCAGTCATCAACGGGTTTTCGGCCCTGAAAGGGACGTTCTGTCAGCCCAGGGCCATGCCCTGGGAACGACGGAAGGGACGGCAATGCGTGTGGCCATCGTTGGGATGGAACGGTCGAGACAGGTCCGAAAACCCGATCGTTGCCCG
>JANLRE010000158.1:0-8281 GCA_031368205.1 Fimbriiglobus sp.
ATTGGAAACGTTCAACTCTGCGTGTATCAATTTATGTCATCATGTCGTTCGACCTATTTCCCATGCCCGCGTTTTGAGCGTTTGGCCACTTTGGGTGCGCTAACTGTGACCACGCCGTTAGCCGACTGGGTTGTCGATATCACTGGCAGTTGTCGGCGCTCGGCCTCGGTGGCGAGATCGAGAAAGCGTTGTTGGCTGCGGAGCGTCGGTTGTCCTTCGGCGGGGCGCAGACGCTTATAAGTGCCGTCCGATTGCAGTTCCCGTGTCTTGGCGTTGTCCGTGAGGCTGATGGCGAGAATCTCGTCGATCATGCGGGCTTTCAAATCGGCTTGTTCGATCGGGAAAACCACTTCGACCCGGCGACTGAGGTTGCGATCCATCAAGTCCGCCGAGCCAACGTACACTTCGGGGATGCCACCACATTCAAAATAAAAGATACGGCTATGTTCCAAGAAGCGATCCACGACAGAGACAACGCGAATGTTATCACTCACACCCGGAACGCCGGGGCGTAACGCGCACACCCCCCGGCAGATAATATCAATCTTCACGCCGGCTTGGCTGGCTCGGTACAGGGCTTGCACCACAATCGGTTCCAGAAGCCCATTGACTTTCGTGATGATTCGGCTCTTTTTGCCAGCTTTCTGATTCGCTGCTTCACGGTCGATCTTCTCGATCATGAAGTTCTGCATCCGTGACGGCGCCACAATCAACTTGCGCCATTGCGGCAACTCGGCGTAACCTGTCAGGTAGTTAAATAGCAATGTCACATCATCGGCAATCGCAACATTGGTTGTGAAGATACCAATGTCAGTATAGGTCCGCGCCGTCTGGGGGTTATAGTTCCCGGTAGCGAGATGCACGTAGCGTCGGATGGTGCCGTCTTCTTCTTTGCGAACCACGAGGGCCACTTTGCAGTGGGTCTTCAATCCGATGAAGCCGTACACCACGTGGACGCCGGATTTTTCGAGTTCCTTCGCCCACAAAATGTTGCGCTCTTCATCCAGACGGGCTTTCAATTCGATCACGGCTGTCACTTGCTTGCCCCGGTCTGCGGCCCGTTGCAGAGCTTTGACAATCGGGCTGTCGCTGCTGGTGCGATAGAGCGTCTGCTTGATGGCGTGAACGCGGTCGTCGTCCGCTGCCGCTTCGATGAAATCGACGACGTGCTTGAACGATTCGTAGGGGTGGTGAACGAGAATATCCTTGGCCCGGATCGCGGCCCACGGTGTCGCCGCGAGCATAAAGTCTTTCACAAGAACCGGGATGTGCTGCGGATCGCGTAACTCCGCATAACCGGGGAGGGCGTGAATTTGGAACAGCCCCGTGAGGTCGAGTTTGCCGGGAACGCGGCTGATGTCGGCTGGCGTCAAATCGAGCGCGGAACTCAGGAACGCTTCGACTTCCGGCGGGGTGTCGGCTTCAATCTCCAACCGCACTGCATGGCCGCGCCGCCGTTGTTTCACGTTCTCTTCGATGGCCCGCAACAGGTCTTCCACTTCTTCTTCGTCGATTTCAAATTCGCTGTCCCGTGTGACCCGAAAGCAGACGGCTTCTTGAATCTCCATCCCCGGAAACAGGTCCGTTAAGTTGGTCCGGATCACCGTTTCCAGGGGCGTGAACGCAATCTCATTCGGCGCCGGTCGCAACTCCGTCGTCAACATTTCCGGGGAGAGTTCAACGGGTTTAGCGCTGGGCAGTTGGACCAGTCGGGGCAGAACTGCCGGAACTTGGACCAGGGCAAAAAGTGGGTCGCTGTCACCGGGTCGTCGCAAGATGACCGCGAGGTTTAACGACTTGTTGGACAGGTGCGGGAACGGGTGAACCGGGTCAACCGCCAACGGCGTGAGGACCGGGAAAATCTGTTGGCGGAACAGTTCGAGCAGATACTTGCGATCCTCCGCTGTCAGTTCAGTGACATTGCGGATGACAATGCCTTTCTCACGCAGCGCCGGCAAAACATCCTTTCGCCAACATTGATACTGCTCCGCGACCAGTTCCCGCACAGTCGCACTAATTAGCGCGAGTTGTTCCTGGGGGGATACTTTGTCCGCACCCGAACCCCGTGTCAGATTCGCTTGGACTTTTTGTTGCAGCCCGCCCACCCGAACCATGAAAAATTCATCCAGGTTCGCACTGAAGATCGCCAAAAACTTCAGCCGCTCCAGCAGCGGTACGGTGGGGTCTTGGGCTTCCTCTAAGACGCGGCGGTTGAACTGCAACCAGCTCAATTCCCGGTTGAGGTACAGGGACGGGTCGTCCAGCGGAATCGTAGACATGGCGAACATCCGGTCAGCGTTTTCAGTTTCCCGTTTCGCCGCGCCATCAAGTGGGTCGCGTGATCTGGCTATTCCGAAAGTCTACCAGTTTTGAGGCCACACACCTACCCGGAGTGTCGCGCTTCGGTCAGTAAATAAACCGACCCACGTGGGGAATCCACGTGGGTCGAAGGCTATGGATGGTAGCTGGCGATTC
Source organism: Fimbriiglobus sp. (assembly GCA_031368205.1). Lineage (GTDB taxonomy): Bacteria > Planctomycetota > Planctomycetia > Gemmatales > Gemmataceae > Fimbriiglobus. Next base: position 2,476 of record JANLRE010000158.1, read on the forward strand.
ACTCCACTCATGTACTCTTCTGTGCGGCGACCCAGAGCATGTACGCGACACGTTCATGGATGTGCGCGTTCTGTTTTGCGCGACCGAACGAAGAATCCCGCCAAGCGTAGAACAGCATGGCAATCGAAAGAACCGCCAAGTTGCACGCAATCATCTGAAACATCGTTAGCCTCCCCAGAAAAGATCGTGGGACGGCGTGAAGTTGTCACGGAACGGCTTAGGGCACTCACTCTGAACCGCGTGTACGTCACTGGCCTGTCAGAAGAAATCTAAGTCACATCCGGGGGCAGAGCAAACGAAGGCTGGGGTAAATTCAACGAATTTGCGGGCGGATGGCGCATCATGGTAGGAAAAGACGACACTGTGGATTCGGTCGAATTATTTGGCGGATTCCGCAATTTCGCCTTGCAATCCGGCGAGACCTTCACTCCCGAGGCGGATGATTTCGCCGTTGACATCGACTTCAAACAGGCCATCAAGCGGTTGGTAACTGCGGATGTGGATAATCGTGCCGGGGATTAAACCGAGTTCGCGCCAACGACGAAGGCGTTCGGGGTTATCGTCTTGAGCTTCGCGGATAATGACCCGTTGCCCTTCACCGAAATCGCAGAGCTTGCGAAGGTCACGTTGGAGCAATTCCCCGGTGCGGCTGGGAATGGGGTGGCCGTGCGGGTCTTCGAGGGGTTCGCCGAGATGGGCCGCAATCGCCTGTTCGAGTCGCGGTGAGATGGCGTGTTCCAGTGCCTCCGCTTCGGCGTCCACTTCACTCCAATCGAGGCCGAGAACTTTCGTCAGAAACAGCTCAATCAAGCGATGGCGGCGAATCACCCGCCTCGCTTCGAGTAGCCCAACCGTGGTGAGCTTGGCCCCCGTTCCGGGGGTGTAGTGAATCCACCCCGCTTCCCCGAGGCGTTTCAACATGCCGGTCACGGACGGCGCTTTCACACTGAGGATGACGGCAATGTCCGCCGGGGACACCACGCGATCATCCCCCCCGAGGCGGTGAATCGCTTTGAGGTAATCCTGCACGGCCTGCGTTATCGTCTCGCTCATGCGGATCAGCCGGTGAGAGGTCTGGAATCTGGTGACGCTATCCTAACGGGAATTGGCGAAATTAGCGTGGTTTTGGTCGCAATTCGTTCAGGAGGAAAGTGGCGGCCCGTTCACAAGCGCCGGGTATGGCCACTTGCTCCCGGAGTTTTCGCAATCGCTCGACCACAGCATCCCGCGAGGCGGGTGACTTCAACCACCCGATGATGTGGCTGGCGATTTCATCACTGTTGTCGGTCTTCGTCAGGTACTCTGGAAATAGTGCTTCATCCGCCAGCAAATTCACGAGGCTGATGTATTTGCAGGTCATGAATTGCCGGCTCACGAACCGGCCAAACGGCGTGACGCGATAGACGACCACGGTGGGCTTCAGCCGGTACATCAACTCCAACCCGACCGACCCCGAGACGGCCAAGCAGGCATCTGCGGCTTCGATCAATTCCGGCGTTCGCCCGATGTGGACTTCGATCGGTAAGCCACTTCCCAGTAGCATTTCGCGGACAACGGCGGCTTGGGATTCTTTGAACGCGGCCACGCAGAATCGCACGTTGGGAACTGCCGCTTTGATTTTGTGGGCGGCTGCCATCATCAGGGGGAAGTTCGCCGTCACTTCTTGGCCACGGCTGCCGGGTAACAGAGTCACCAATGGTGAATCGGGTCGGCGGTGCGAATTAACGTACCCCTGGTCCAGTTTCTGTTCCGCGAGTTCGTCGAAGTACGGGTGGCCGATGTAGTGGGTGTTGACGCCCCGGTCGCGGTACCATTTTTCCTCAAACGGCAATGCGGTGAGGACCGTCTTCACCCAGCGTTGCATTTTCGACACTCGCCAACCGGCCCAGGCCCAAAGTTGTGGCGGCACGAAGTAATAAACGGGGATACCAGCCCGGTGTGCCCGCTTGGCCAGTGCCCAGTGGAAGCCGGGGTAGTCAATGACGATCACGGCATCCGGCCGGTGCGTGCGGAAGTACACCTCGGCTTGGCGGGCGATGCGTAAAAATGTGGGTAACCGAATCAGTGCGCGACCGATCCACATCACGGCGAGATCCGTGAGGGGGTAATGTAAATCCACCCCGGCGGCAGCCATCTTGTCGCCGCCGAGACCGACAATCTTGATACTCGGCTCATGGCGGCGTAAAATCTCGACGAGATTCGCGCCGTGAAGATCGCCACTCGGTTCGCCGGCACTGACGAATAAATGCATCGCCGACATCCCTGTCGAGGTCAGACCGGATCAGAACGTAAGGTCACATCACCCGACGAACCGAATTCGTAACGGCATCCGACTGCTACTCCGCCGCCTTCGCAGACGCGGGTATCAGTTCACCAGTCGAGGTCCGCTTCGCGCCGGGCAAATCGGTTGCTTCGGCCACTTTGCGATAGCCCATCGAATGAAGCACTTCGAGGACTTCACTCCAAGTCGGGAAGGGGCGGCGATTATCCCGCTTGTAGCGATCCATTGCCTTCATGAAGTCGGTTTCATGATCGGTGTAATCGCGCTCGCACGTCGTGGGGTCGATGAGCCGCCGACGTTCGCTCTTTTTGCGTTTTTCCGCTGCGTTCGCGGCGCGACGGCGGTCCGTTGCAACCGGAATGTTGCGCTTGCGTCGGTCGCTACCAAACCCATCGGTGGGGGCCGAGGAATCTGGCGCGGCCGAGGTCGATGCAACCGCAGGCGTTGTATTCGTGTCTGTCATAGTCAACGCATCCTCATCACCATTGGGGGTGGCCGGGGATGCCAAGCATTCCATGCCGTGAAGCGAGGGGACGCATCACAGCACTCAAACCGTAAAGGATGAACGGGAACTTTAGGCTACCCGGCGGGCGAACCCTGTCAACTATAATTCACATTCCACAAGAAGAGTGGGTTGCAGCGATGGAAAGATGTAATGAACCGGAAACATAATCCGACGATCGAAAAGAAACTCAAGATCGCACCTGCCACGAGCCGATACTCTCACAAATTGTTTCTTCAAACCGCCTCTTGGTGCCAACAGCCGTCATGACCCGGATTGAAACAATCAACCTGATTCGCCTTTTCGACTTCTACCTTGCGGTGATGTTGTTGCTCAGTTTTGCCCGTCGGTACACCGTGTATTGGGACACCATTCGCGTCCTGTTGGCAGTGCGAGGGCGTTGGCCGAAGTTACTCGATCGCATGAAACACCACCACGGTATGTTGTTCACGGCTGAAGTGATCCGCCCACTCGCGGTGGCGATAGCATTGACGTTAGTGCAGATGATTTGCTCCCGGCTGATCTGGCCGACGGCCACGCTCGCCGGGGCCGAAGTGTTGGGGTATTGGTGGAAATGCACGATTCTGGTGGTCGCCATTGCGCCGATGGTCGCGGTCGATGTCTATTTCTTAATCCGCGTCGGGCGGTTCAACCGAAGTGAGACCGAAATGTACCTCGACAAAGCCGAACACTGGCTCGGGTCGTGGAAAACCCCGGCCATCCGTGCCGTGACATTGGGCTACGTCAACCCGCACCGCATCGTGGACCAGGAAGTGAAAAAGAGTCTCGCCTACCTCGGCCAAACCGTCGGTTGGACCGCTTGGTGGGTCTCCGTTCAAGTGAGTTGCCGCGTAGCGTGCGGCCTCACGATCTGGTTGCTCTGGGCACTGTTTCGCGGAACGCCTGAAATTGGATAACGGAGGCAGGAAATTTTTCGGGCGAGTGATTCCGCTTGGTCTTTCGGCCCTGAAGGGGACGTTCTGTCAGCCCAAGGCCATGCCCTGGGAACCATTGAAGGGACGGTTTATTCGTTAAGATGCCGATGGGCGTGCGCCGTCACGACACGAAAAATAACCCGATCGTTGCCCGGTCCCCAGGGCATGGCCCTGGGCTGACAGAACGTCCCCTTCAGGGCCGAAAAACCGACATAAAACCAAGTGATCGCATCGGATCGCCTGACGAACCGATGCGATCACGTTCTCAATACACCGCGTCTTTATCGACTTTCCCGGCGGCTGCACCGGCGGTGCCGCCGCCGTAGCGGGCGTGCCAGCCTTCGGTGGCGCGGATGTCGTGCAGGTCGGCTTGGGTGTAGCCGTACTTCGCAAACCACGGCGTGCCGGTTTTGACGATGGCGTCGGTTTCCTTCACACGGCGAACGCACTCGGTTGACGCAAACTTCTGCCGTTCGGCGGGGGTGGTGTAGGTGAAGAACTCCTTCCAGAACGCCCGGCCACCGAGGATGCCACTGGCCCCGGCCTTCATCGCCATTTCCACTTGCTTCTTGTACTGGTCGTAATCGACCCCCGCGCTGAGCAGAACCCACGGCTTCACGCAAACGTCGTTGAGCTTCTTCAAATTGTCCGTCAGCACCGCGTCTGATTCGACGCCGAACGTGCCGGGGAACTCCGCTTTGTACACGTCACAATAGCGGCTCAAAATCCGGGCGGATTCGATGACCGTGTTCGCTTTGCGGGCGAGCTTGCTGGCGGACTTGTCGTCTTCGCCGTTGTACGGGAAGTGGATCGGCTCCAGCAGGAACAGGATGTCGTGGGCAACGCAGTCGTCGTAGATTTCGCGGGTGAACTGGAAGTTGCGTTCGGCGGAATCGAATTCATCCGGTTCAAATTGCGCGAGCAATTTCACCGCGTCCGCACCGCACCGCTTGATCTTCGCCACGCTCCAACCCGGTTCGACTTCACCGCAGGGCGCGCCGGCTTTGTTCTTTTCCGCGCCGGACTTTTCGACGCGGACGAGTAACCCCGTGCTCTGGGGAACGGCGAAAGCCGCGACGGTGCTGGCGTAGCCGTAGTAGCCGTCCACGAGCAACCCGGAGCAGTGCGGCGACAGTTCGCGGCTGAGCATGACCTTGGCGTCCACGATTTCGCTGTACGTCGCGTCCTTGCCGGTCGCCTTCTTCATCATCGACATCATCGAACTGTTTTGGTCCGTGGCCACCATCGTCAGGGTGCCGTTGGCGTTGCTGATGCGTTGCAGCCCGCGTAGTTTGCCGGGCGTCAGCCCCAAGCCGTAAAGCCGGGTGATCGAATGGGACATGCGGGATTCATCTCCGTGATAGGTCGAACCGATTCTGAACTTTCACCCGAATCTTACGGAGATGGCTCCAAGCGAAAAGCCCATAGGCATAGCCAACGTTGAAATGGCAGGTACTGATCGAAATATTTTCGCATCCTGTCGAAATCCGCAGCAGTTCGCAACGTATTCCACTTTAATGCCTTAGCATCCGGATCGTCTTCAATGAGATAGACCCATGTTTGAATTGCTTGGTGCTGTGGTTGGTGCGCTGGCGATTGCGGCGCCGGTTGTGAAGAATCTCGGCGACATTGCGCAGGGTGGCCGACGCATTTACGATTTGGCGGATGACATTCTGGGGCGATTCCGCAGGCAGGTTCCGGCGGACCAACAGCAAGCGGTGATTCGGCAAGCACTCACGCAAGTCGCGGCGTTGCCGCAAGCCGAGTTCGACAAGAAAGTGGCGGAGATCGTTGAATTGCAACTCGCCGACAAGCCGCCCGAGTACCGCAAGGCGGTCACGGAATACGTCAAACTCATCCCCGCCCGCATTCGGGCCAACTTCATCCGCCCCGATGATCCGTCCGGGACGACCGTTCCGGCCAAATGGACCGCACAGCGACCCGAAGACATCTTGCCGATTCTGCCACCGCGACCGCCGATGTTCAGCGAAGGGCAAAGTCCGCCGGAAGCGAGTCGGTGGATTCTGACGGAACGTCTCGGCATTGGTGGTTTCGGCGAAGTTTGGAAAGCACGCAGCAAGACGATGC
>JANLRE010000165.1:0-1864 GCA_031368205.1 Fimbriiglobus sp.
GCACCGTGCCACACCGGGGGAGGGGGGTTCCCCTGGTCGAGGGTGACGGGCGCGCCCGGCGCTGCAGCCGCGGCATGCGCCCCGGTCGGGCCGCTTTCCGGCGTCCTGGCTTGTTCGGGCGTCTCGCGGAGGAGATCGACGCGGAACCGGCGGATCCCGAGTTCCTTCATCCGTCCGACGTACTCAGCAGCGGATTGCGGCACGCTGTTGAAGACGGTATTGCGGCACCCGGTATCGGGGTGGACGGGGAAGTTGGCGCCGACGCGGTCTTTTAGTTCGATCTTGTGATGGTCACACGGCCGGCCGCAATCGCGGTGGTCTTTGCCAGTCGATAAGAACGCGGCAAAAACGCAATGCTCCATGTGAAACATGGGCATGTGCTGGTGGATGACGGGTTCAAACCAACTCGGGTTGGCGTGCTCCATCAACGCTTGAAACTGATCCCAATTTAAGTCAAAACTCGGCACCAGTCGCGTTAACCCTTCGCGGATTAACACCGATGCCGCGATGTCGTTGGCCACGTTCAAGCTGAAGTCGCCGATGAGTTTCGCACCCGGCAACTGCTCTTGGAAGTAACCGATGGAGGCGAGGTTGCGGACCAACACGACGTCCGGTGCGGCACGAATAATTGGCGATTGGAACCCCTCTTCACTCGGCTTCCAGATGCGAAGTGTGGCAAGGCCGATTGGCATTCCGGCGGCCCGTGCCAACGGGACCGCGTCCTTGTATCGCCGCAAGTCTTCAAAGTCGCAATAGACGAGATCGGGGCGAGGTAGCTTCGCCGGAGGTTGCCACGCGAGGACCGCTTCGAGTTGGTCCAGGTTACGAGTGAGGACGGTGAGAGTTGGGGGAGATTGCGGAGTCGATCGTGAACCAATTGCTCGCAGCGAGTCGAGAGCGTCGGGTTGCACTACGGCATGTTTGCGAAGTTGTTGGCGTTGCTCCGCAAGCCCCGTGGCGGCTTGGCGGCGGAGGTCGTTCAGCACGGACTTCGGCACCATGACGTTGTCCGGTAGTTGCAGAATCGTCTCGCCTAACTCGAACGGTGTATCTCCGAGGCGGCTGAGTTGGTCCTGGATCTCGGTGGAGGTCGTGGCGCGTTTCTTGGCGTGTTCCAGCGGGCCAGCCCAGGTCGCCGAGGTGCGGTGGTCCAGGTCGTCTTGAAACGTGAGCGTTAGCGATGCGTTGATGACGCCGGTGAGTGTGGCTGTGATTCTGGCTCGGCGGGCGAGCTTGTCTTGGGAATAGGTGTGTTCGAGTCGTTTTCGCAGGGCTGGGTCGTCCGTCTTCCAAACCTCGCACCCAACCGGGATGCTGGAAAAGTCGAGGGCGTCCGGTTCAAATTGCAGTTCAACGCAATCGACATGGGATACCGATTGAGGCGCAGGGTGGACGCTCCAGACGCGGCCACCGGGTTCCCGAATTTCGGGTGTTCCCAGATCGAACAGGACGCCGTCGCCCGGTTTCACGAGGTCAGCTACGGCCTCGGCGAGTTGGATTCGCACGCCGAGATTGGTGAAGCCGGTGACCGTTCCCAGGTGAATGCCCCGGCTCTTGGGAAACCTCCCCCGCACCAGTTTTTGGTGGTTGATGCCGTCCAGGAAACCTGGGGTCAGCCCACGGCTAAAGGTTTGTGCGAGGTCGAGTTCTTCACGTCGGGACAGTTTGAAATCCAGGTCGGCGAGCGCGGCATCAATCGCTTTGCGGTAGGTCTGGGTGGTGGAGGCGACGTAGGGTCCGCCCTTGAGACGGCCTTCGATTTTGAACGAGATGACACCGGCTTCAATGAGCGGATCAATGAGATCGTAGGCGGCGAGGTCTTGCGGACTCAGGAGGTAGGCTTTATCGCCGAGGTCACGCGGTT
>JANLRE010000182.1:0-2620 GCA_031368205.1 Fimbriiglobus sp.
CCGTCGTAGCCGAATTCGCAATCGGTGGCGCGGATCGGTTTCAGGAAGTCGTGGTAGTCGGCAATCTCAAAGCCAGCCCCTTGCGGCTTGACACGGAACGATTCCAGCCCGCCGTTGCCAGTGTAGTTGCACATCAAGAACGAGTTCTTGTACCGTGGCGGTAAGCTCGTGCCACTGGTGAACGTGAAGCCACTGGGGCCGGTGCCAAGTTTGCCAACGGAGGGGACAATCCACGCGGGTTGGCCGGGATTCTGCAAGTGCCACATTCGCTCTGCAAACCACGGCCCGGCCATGTAGGGTGCCGGCATACTTTGATACGCCATGTTCCAACCGCTATCGCCGTCCTCCACGACGTATACCAATCGTGCGTCGTCGCCCTTGTCGCAATTGTTGTCGTCCGCGAACAGGTTGCCGTATTCATCGAACGCCAGTTCTTGCGGGTTTCGCAGGCCGCGATGTACCACTTCCAGTTCACTGCCGTCGGGGTAACACCGGAAGACCGCACCCATGCGTGGCCCACTCAGGGTGGTCTTTTCTTGGGTCGTGACGTGGAACCCGCGATCGCCGACGCTGAAGTAAAGCTTGCCGTCCGGCCCGAACGTCAGGCCGTGCAGGTCGTGCCCGAGGAAGCCACAGTTGACGCCGAACCCGGTGTGAATCGCTTTGCGTTGGTCCGCAACGCCCTTCCCGGTCGTGTCCTTCAGTTCCCACAAGTTGGGAATGCACGTGAAGTAGACTTTGCCGTTGGCCGCCAGAACACCCGCCGCGAGGCCATCGAGCGGGCCGTTGAAGCCACCCGCAAAAACCGTGGACTTGTCCGCTTTCCCGTACCCTTTGGTGTCCTCCAACAGTCGGACTTGGTCCGCGTGTTTGGTGAACCAGTCCATGCCCCCTCTAAACTTGCCGGCGTGCTTTTCGTACATCTTCAAGCGGTCTTCGACGGTGCGAATTTGCAGATCGTCATCCAGAAAGAACGCCCGCGTTCGGTTCTCTTCGGTCCCTTGATTGAACCGATACTCTTCTGCGACAAAGACCCGGTTTTTCTCATCCAACGCAATCGCCACGGGCGACGCCAGCATCGGCTCGGCAGCAAACAGTTCCACTTTCAGCCCCGCAGGGTGCCGAAAGGTAGCGATCAGTTTTTGCCCCCGCGCAGTGCCGTCCGGTAAATCCGGTTCGACAACTGGAAGCGGCGGCGCTGCCACGGCAAGTCCGGTCACGAATAGCAGGACGAACAGAAGTGGTCGCATGGAGTGGTTCCGTTTTGGTGGGGCGTTGAGAAAATGATAGCATGTTGTCTGACCAACAACGAACAGGAGCTTGCGATGATTCATGTGATAGCCACGGTTGAACTCCAGCCCGGAAAACGTGACGAGTACCGACCCCACTTCCATTGGGTGCAACCTCTCGTCCAAGCCGAATCGGGTTGCATCGAATATGCTGCGGCCATTGACATCCCGACGACGATCCGCTCCCAACTCCCCCCACGACCCGATGTCGTTGTGATCGTGGAAAAATGGGAAAGCCTTGACGCGCTGTACGCCCACTTGAAGGCGCCGCACATGGATGAGTACCGCACTCGGGTCGCAACTTTAGTCAAAAGCGTCAGCCTGCAAGTTCTGCAACCGGCATAACCGTGAAGTCCGTCGCGCGGCGTATTCGTCTTCACCGCAACAGGGGTTAGTGACTCATTCAACCGCTGAAACCCGCCGATTCATTGGGGTAGAACTTCACGCTTCAGCCGGTGGAACCCTCTCTGTTGTGTCGTCCACCGGCTCGCGTTCAACCTGTTTCAAATGTCAAGGACGACAAATGATCGGCGAACTCTTTTTTGGTGCGGCTCTGGCCCTCGGCCAAGCCCCCGCAGCGCCGGCCGTGGCTCCCAGAGCCATGCCGATGCCAATCCTCCAGACGCTGCCAAATGTTAAACCGATGCCCCCGATGACATCGTCGCCGGCCGCTATGCCCGCCGCACCGTCGTCAAACGGTACGGCCGCGACACCGCTCACGTTGAAAGAAGGGGAACAGCTCGTACCGAACGGCGACGGGACTTACCGCATTGAGAATGGCTCAGCCGGGACCGCACCCGCAAGCGAAGAGAAGAAACCCGATGAACCCAAGCCGCCCGAAAAATACGCCTTCATGAGCATCATCGAAGACACGTGGCTCGGCAAGCGGATGGATAAGAGTGGCATCTCGATCTACGGTTGGACCGAAACGTCCTTCACCGCGAGTACCGCCCGGCACACGAACTTGCCGATCACGACCAACGACTTCGCCAACGACTTTCAGTTGAACCAGAACTACATGGTCATCTCGAAGGCCGTCGATGCCAGCAAAAAAGAGTTCCAACTCGGCTTCCGCGCGGACCTCATCCTGCCCGGTTCCGACGCCCGGTTCACGATTACCCGTGGGTTGTTGGATCGCCAACTCACCAGCGGGGCCGACGGCGGTCCGCGTCGCAACCCGATCGACTTGTACCAGGGCTATGCGGAGATCTTCGCGCCAAACGTCGGCCCGGAAGGCACCACGGTCCGCATCGGTAAATTTGCAACGCACTGCGAATATGAAGTCATTCCGGCCATTGATACGCCCTTCTTGTCCCGCTCGTACACCTTCC
>JANLRE010000476.1:0-4454 GCA_031368205.1 Fimbriiglobus sp.
CACCGATAACAATCACAGGCGATTCTACTTGGAACTGTTTTGCGATATTTGTTGTTTTGCGACCGGAAACGTGGTACAAGGCAGTGTTCTCGTGTGAAGTACCTCTTCCTGTGTTCGGAGAAAGCCATGCGTCGTCGTCGCGGATTTACCCTGATTGAATTGTTGGTCGTCATCGCAATTATTGCGATCCTGATTGGTTTACTTCTTCCCGCCGTCCAAAAAGTGCGCGAGGCAGCAGCCCGTGCGCAGTGCCAGAACAACTTGAAGCAACTCGGCCTCGCACTGCACAGTTACCATGACGTGAACAACGGCTTCCCACAAGCCTACACGTACCCGCCCACCGCAGCCGAACCGTTCGTCCATGCTTGGGGCATGCGCATCCTGCCTTACGTTGAACAAGGGCCGCTGTACTCCGCGTACAGCCAGACCCAACACGCCTTCTTGGCCCCCAATGCAGCGGTGATTCAAAACCAACTGAAGGTCTTCCAGTGCCCGTCCACACCTAGCCAGAACCGACTGAACAACACGCCCGCCTTGCTGCCCGGTATCCCGGCGTATGTATCGGCTTGCAACGACTACGCCCCGACAAGCGGCATCCTCGGCAGCCTGTGGGACATCATTTTTACACCGGGAACGGCAGGCGGCGATCGACACGGAGTCATCCGCGCCAACTTGAAACACGCCATCTTGGCGATCACCGACGGTACGTCCAACACGGTGATGCTCGCTGAAATCGCCGGGCGCAACGACTTGTATCGGTTAGGCCAGAAAGTGACCGGGTTGAACGTTGGCGGCGGCTGGGGCGACCCGTACAACGGCGAAAACTGGTTCGGCGGCAGCCTGCCCAACGGCGCGGGTGCTGGTGCCTGCGTCATTAATTGCACCAACGAGTGGGGCAAGGGGATGTACTCGTTCCACACCAGTGGTGTGAACGTGGCGTTTGCAGACGGGTCCGTGCGATTCCTCACGCAAAGCACCGACCCCAAGACGGTCGCCAACATTGTCACCGCCGCCAAGGGTGAAGTCGTTCCGAGCTTCTAACTTTGCGATGTCAACAAATCCTGGGGTGCGTGAAACGCGACCCAGGCAGACCTCCCCATGTAGTTCTTTGAGAGACTCAACGCGATGTCCCAGTTGACAACTTTCCGCCTCGTCTCTGTGCGAACAGGGGCGGGGCTTTTCTTGGCGACGTTGGCCCTGGTGATGTCGTCTTGCGGCAACGGCCGCAAAAACTGTTACCCGGTCGCGGGCACCATTCACGTGGACGGGAAGCCCGTTGCCGACGCCATGATTCAGCTTCACTCATCCGACCCCGCCGATCACGAAGGCCCGAACCGCGTGATTCCCCTGGCGATGACGGACGAAACCGGCAAGTTCAAGCTCTCGACCTACGGCGACGACGACGGCGCCCCCGCCGGTGAGTACGCCGTCACCATCACGTGGCGGCAACGCTCCGGACTGCTGAAGAATCAGTTCGACGGACCCGACCGACTGAAGGGGAAGTACAACACCAAGGAACTGTCCGGGTTGAAAGTCACGATCGAGAAGAAGCCCCAAGAACTGAGGCTGTTTGAACTGATGACAAAGTGATTTGGTGCAATGAACTGTGGCGACAAGTAAGGCTCAAGTCCTGAAATGGGGGTGCGGGTTAAACCTTTAACCCGCACCCCCGATAACTCATTTCCCTTCTAGTCCAAATTAAACACTTCGCCACCGCTGCGGGTGATGAACGCGATTAGCGCGGCCGGGGCGATACTCGATCGCAGGAACCCGACGGACCCGTCACACCGGAGCATGTTACAACCGCCCGTGTGGGCCGAGTACGGCGCGGCGTGGTTGGTCACGTTCATGATGTCGCAACCCGTCGTCGCATTCACTTGATTCCCGGCGGCGTTGACTGAGTAGCCCCGCATGTAAGTCACGCCGTTTTGATCCGCCCACGCGCCCCGTACATATTGGGATGCGTCGCCCTGACCACTCAATGGTGTGATCACATTTGCGGCAATCAGCGCAGCGGCTGTTGAAGGTATCGCGGTGACGGCTTTGCCACGGACGAACGCGGACACGCCACGGCCCGCGATTTCCGTAAACAGCAACGTGTTGCTGGTGCCGTCCGTAATCGAAAGAAGTGGGTTGCCGCTATTCGGACCATTCTTTCCTTTCGGGCTGAGCGCGGCCGAGTTCTTCACATCGGCCGGAGCGGTGCCGAGGTTACACCGGCTCGCACCGTACAACGTGTCATCAACCCCCGTGAACGGCCAGTAGTCCACGCGAGAATAGCGGTGACCCAAATTGCCAAAATAACCACTCATAATGATGTCATAGTTGGCCAGTTGCTCGCCACCAGGTGTGGACGGACACAGGAACACCTTCACGGGTGTCGCTCCGGCGATGTTGGTGGCGCCTGGTGCAGGCGCCGGCAGATTCAAAGGGTCCAGAATCGAGATTTGCCGGTTCACCAAGTTCGCAAGATTTCCTTGCTCGATGTACTCCGCAATCATGACCGTGGCGGTGAACCCCTGGGTCTGCGGCCCGTAAGGGTTTGCCGGTCGAGGATTTGACGCGAAGTCGTAGCCCCAAGCCGGGAGTTTCCCGTTGGTGCTTTCGTAGTTGTGCAACGCCAGCCCGATTTGTTTCAGGTTGTTCTGACACTGCGCGCGAGCGGCGGCTTCACGCACTTTTTGCACGGCGGGTAACAGCAACCCGATCAGGATTGCGATGATCGCAATCACGACCAACAACTCAATCAGCGTAAACCCTGGGCGGACTGCCCGACGAACACGTGGGACCATGACAACCTCAGAACGGGGGAAGAGGACGGCTGACCGCGATGACAGTTGCGAGTGAAGACATCACGGACAATGCCAGGGAAAGAGATCGACATTCAGACTGTATCGTGCCTAAAAGTCAATTGCGAGTGGAATTTCTCGAAATCTTCTTGTCACACAGGGGAGGTCACTCGTTTCGCATGGCTGGTGTACAATGAGAATGTGACTCCCACGTCGTGGAAACTGCCAGCCCAGGACGAGTACCATGAGACGTGTCTTTTTGTCGTACCGCCGCGACGACACTCAGTTCATCACCAGCTTCATCTATCAGCAACTCGAGGACCCGTCCGCGTTCGGACTCGGCTCCGTGTTCATGGACATCGACGATATACCGCCGGGCGTGGACTTTCGGGATGTCATTGACGACGCGGTCAGCCAATGCGAATTCTTCGTGGCGGTCATTGGCAAGCACTGGGCGACGCCGCGACTGATGAACCCGAACGACTTCGTGCGGTTGGAAATCGAAGCGGCATTGCAACGACAGATTCCCGTCACGCCGCTATTGGTCGATGGTGCGGTCATGCCCCGCGTCGACGACCTGCCACCCAGCCTGCACCCGTTGCTTTACAAGAACGCCAAGACGATTCGTCACGGCAGGGACTTCAAACCGGACGTGATGCAGTTGGTGGCCGGGCTACACAAGTCGGCGGAGTGGTATCGGTTACGGGCGGTACAGCCCTCTCCTCTGCATAACACTAAGCCCATGTTGAAGACGGGTGATCGCCTGGAGGTTCCGCTCCCCGGCGGGTTGTCGATGGCATTTGCGTACTGCCCGCCGGGGCAGTTCTGGATGGGTGGTACTGCAAACGATGACGAGAAGCCGGTTCATACGGTCACGCTGACCAAGGGGTTCTACGCGGGCGTTTACGCGGTCACGCAGGAACAGTATCAAGCGGTGATGGGGACGAACCCGAGTCACTTCAAGGGTCCGAAACGCCCCGTCGAGCAAGTGAGTTGGAGCGACTCGCAAGAGTTCCTGTTTAAGCTCTCCAAGCTGTGTGGCCGGGAAATCCGCCTGCCGACGGAAGCGGAATGGGAATATTTCTGCCGCGCCGGGAGCACGACAGATTATTGCAACGGCGACGACGAGGCAGCCCTGCACCGTGTCGGGTGGTTCGACAGTAACAGTAAGAATGAGACGCACCCGGTCGGTGAACTGTCGCCTAATCAGTGTAGCTTGTACGATTGTCATGGCAATCTTTGGGAGTGGTGTCTTGATTGGTACGATGACAAAGCGTATCAACGGGGTGACTGCCAGGATCCCACGGGGCCGAAAAGCGGCTCGTTCCGTGTCCTTCGCGGCGGGGGTTGGTACAACTACGCCCCGAACTGCCGGTCGGCAGACCGCGATAGGAACGACCCGTCGCACCGGTGCAGCAACCTCGGCTTCCGTTGTGTCGCCGTGCAGAGTTAAGCCGAGGGATCGCCGAGCCGTAATGTCAGGTGGTTACGGAGCGTGGCGGATGCGGAAAGCAACCTCACCCCCAACCCCTCTCCGACGCGGAGAGGGGAGCCAGAGGGGTTTTGCCGGTTCCCCCTCTCCGCATCGGGGAGGGGGTTAGGGGGTGGGGTTGCATCACCCACATCCGAAACGCTGGGGGTTGAAACCTGAGCGGGGGGCGTTAG
>JANLRE010000478.1:0-4988 GCA_031368205.1 Fimbriiglobus sp.
AAGCCTCGACCACGACCTACCAATCCGCAGAATAATTTAACACAACGATAACGCCTTGCCTGCAACGCCGACCCAGGACACAATAGCCCCATGCTTATTTATCCTGCGATTGATCTTCTCGGTGGGCGGTGTGTGCGACTCGTTCAGGGGGACTACGCCCAGGAAACGGTGTTTTCCGATGACCCCGTCTCGGTTGCACAATCTTGGGTCCACCAGGGGGCGGATCGGTTACACTTGGTCGATCTCGACGGCGCGAAAGCCGGTCGGCCGGTGAACGGCGACGTGATCCGGCGGATCGTGAAATCGGTCGGCGTGCCGTGCCAATTGGGCGGCGGGATTCGGACGGATGCGGATTTGGCGGACGTGTTTAGTTGGGGCGTCCAGTGGGCGGTTCTGGGCACGAAAGCGTTGCAAGATCCGGCGTGGGTCCGCACCGTTGCCACGCAGTTCCCGAACCGCATCGTACTGGGTTTGGACGCCCGCAATGGGTTTGTGGCAACGGAGGGGTGGTTGAGTACCTCGACGGTCAAAGCCACGGAACTGGCCAAACTCGTTCATGATTCGCCACTCGCCGCAGTTGTTTACACGGACATCGCGCGGGATGGTATGATGAGCGGCCCGAACTACGACGCCCTCGCCGAAATGCGGTCCGCGACGACGTTGCCGGTGATCGCATCGGGCGGTGTCAGTAACTTGGAGCAAGCCCGCCGGTTGGCTGAATCCGGCACGTTCGGCTGTATCATTGGCCGGGCGCTCTACGAAGGGCAGATCAAGCTGCCCGAGGTTCTGGCCCTATCTGGGGCGGAACCCCGCCGTCAGGCGGCGACTCCTCTGACGCGACCGGGGCAGTAACCCCGCACGCCACCCGAGCCACCACCTCCCGACAGGGAACCGCTCCGGCTGTGAGACTTCTCACAACCGCAGGCGACTGTTCTCGGCCGCACGACCTCTTACCCCTCGTGCGGGTCATTTCACCAGGGAGGATTGTCATGAGCCGACATCTCGTCGAAGACGTGCGCGACATTGCGTTAATTGGCCACCGGGCCGCCGGGAAAACATCCCTCGCCGACGCCCTCCTTTTTGAAGCCCATGCCGTGGATCGACTGGGTAGCGTGGACGACGGCACGTCGTTCGGGGACGTGGATGAAGACGAACACGCCCACCATTATTCCATCGACACCCACGTCTTGAACGCCGACCACATCGGCAAACACCTCAACATTCTGGACACACCCGGCAGCCCGGATTTCATCGGCGCGGCACTCGAAGGGTTGTCCGTTGTCGAGACCGCCGTCATCGTCATCTCCGCCACCCACGGCATCGAAGTCAACACGCGGCGCATGTTTCACGAAGCCAGTGAACGGGGCCTGAGTCGCGTCATCGTGGTGAACAAACTCGACACGGAGAAGATCGACTTCGTGGCGTTGGTCACGCAGATTCAAGACACGTTCGGGAAGCGGTGCATCCCGTTCAACGTGCCGAACGCCGTCGGTGAAAACTTTAGTGAAGTGTTGTGCGCCCTCGACCCTGTGCCTCATGTCCCGGTTGGGTGTCCGCTCGATCCGAACAGCGTGCGGCAGCAGTTGATCGACGCGGTCATCGAAGCCGACGAAGCGCTCACCGAAAAATACCTGACCGACGGCCACGTCTCCGCCGAGGAACTCGAAGCCGCCATCCCGACCGCGCTCGCCGCAGGTACACTCATTCCGATCTTTTGCACGTCCGCGAAGAAGGACAAGGGCGTTAAGGAACTGTTGGACGCGCTCAGCCGGTTCGGACTGTCGCCGAGCTATTCCCAGCGTCGGCTCAACGGCATGATGATGGGGATGAACGGTACCGCCAAGCAGTTGGAATGCAAGGAGTCGTCCGAGTTCTTGGGGCAGGTTTTCAAGGTCGTCAACGATCGCTACGTGGGGCACCTCAGCTTCGTCCGCGTGATGTGCGGCAAGTTCACCGCGAACCACCAGATTGTGAACATCAACACCCACAAGTCGATGCGGATCGGCCACCTGTTCAGCGTGCAAGGCAAGACTCACACGCCGGTCCACGAAGCCATTCCGGGCGACATCGTCGCCATTGCCAAGGTCGATGGCTTGCACATCGGCGATACGATCGCCTTCCGCGCGGATGCCCCGATGTTACCGGCCTTGAAGTTCCCGGCCCCGATGTTCGGCTTGGCGATCGAACCCAAGAACCGGGGCGACGAGCAGAAGATTGCAAACGGCCTCCACAAGATCGCCGAGGAAGACCCGACGATTCGGGTGACCCACGACGCCCAGACGCACGAACTCGTCATCTCCGGGCTGAGTCAGTTGCACCTCGAAGCCGTGCAGGAACGCTTGAAGCACCGATTTGATGTCGATGTCATCACGAAAGAACCCAAGATCGCCTACCACGAAACGGTCACGCAAAGCGGCGCGGCGGACTACCGCCACCGGAAACAATCGGGCGGTCGCGGCCAGTTCGCCGAGGTTCACTTGCGGGTCTATCCACTGGATCGCAGCATCACGACCGAGAAGGAACTGAAGGAGCAGTTTGCCAACAAAACCATGTTCGAGAAGATGCGCAACGTGACCTACGAACCAGCGATGAACTTCGCGTTCATCGACCACATCGTCGGCGGGTCCATTCCGATTCAGTTCGTCCCGGCGGTGGAAAAAGGCTGCCGCGAAGTGCTGGAGAAGGGCGCGCTCGCCGGGTTCCGGATGCAGGACATCGCGGTGGAAGTTCACTTCGGCAAGGAGCACGCCGTCGATTCGTCCGAAGCGGCGTTCAAAACGGCGGCCCGGATCGCCATGAAAAAAGCAATTATGATCGCGCGACCGCAGTTGCTCGAACCGATCGTCAAGCTGGAAGTCACCGTCCCCGGACGCTACACCGGCGCCGTTCTCGGCGACTTGCCGACCAAGCGTGCCCACGTGGTGAATCAGGACACGCTACCCGGTGATCTCATGGTGATCTTCGCCCAAGCACCGCTTTCCGAAGTGGCCAAATATTCCGCCCAACTCAGTGGCATGACGCAAGGCCAAGGCGAGTTCACGATGGAACTCAGCCACTACGAACCCGTCCCCGCCAGCGTGCAAGCCGCGATCGTCGCCCGCATCGGTGAGCAGCGCGACGAGGAAGAATAGGGACATTCAAAGCCCACGAGCGATCGTTAAAACGCCCACGAACGATCGTTCGTGGGCGTTGCTTCGGGTTTGTTGCCAACAGGTCTGCTTGCTGAGTTGTTACACATCTGTAATGCTAACAATCTAGGCCGACACCCCTCCGCACCTTCCGGGCGACCCTGCATGAACGCGCTGAAGAACTTCTTCGTCAACGATTGGTTTTTCGCGGTGCCGATGACCGTGATCGCCTTCATCGCCTTCGCCCTGGTTGCGTGGCGATTTTTGCTCAACTTGTCCGCGAAGTCACGCCTCGACGAGGTTTGGCCGGACTTGCAAGAGACCCTGAAACGCAAAGGCGTCGGCGGCGCAATCGCACTGTGCCAGCATGAAAAAGGGCTGATCCCGCAGTTACTGTTCGTTGCGGGGCTAGAAGCGTCCGAACAGGGCGTTGCCGCGATGCGGCGGAGCATGGCCAGCGCGATCGAACTCGACATTATCCCGCGCCTGAACTTCTTGCTCGCGCCGATTCTTGCCATCGCCAAGATCTCCACGATGGTCGGGTTGCTCGGCACCGTGATTTCGATGATCGACACCTTCAACAAAATCTCCGAAGTCAAAGGCGGCGACCCACGCGGCATGACGACCCAAGCCGGGGCGATCGGCTTGGCCCTGTTCGCCACCGCGATGGGGCTGATGACGGCAATCCCGCTTGTGTTCTGCCACGTGCTGTTCAAGGACTGGATCCACAGGTTTGAAACGAAGATGAAATCGTCCGCGCAGAAGTTGATCGTGCTGGTGCAAAACACCAAACCCGGCACCGCCGAAGCCCGTGCCGCTGCGGTAACCGTGGCCGACCGGGTCCAACGCTAACCACGAATCAGACGAATCAGACGAATTTAACCACGGAAAACACGGAAAACACGGAAGTAAGACGTGCTAACCACGAACAGTATTTGATTTGTTCGCGGAACGTACCTTTGAGCTTTCACTCTTGATTAACACTCTTTTTCCGTGCTTTCCGTGTATTCCGTGGTGAAGATTCTTGGCTACACCCGTTAGGAGTTAGCACCGTGGCGAAGGCAGCCGAAAAGTACGATGTTTGGTTCGTGACGGCGGATCAGGTGTACCGCAGTGTGCCGTTTAGCATCGTGACGGGGTGGGCGGAGCAAGGGCGCCTTGCTACGGACGATCGGGTCCGGGTGGCTGGCAGCCAAACCGCGTGGCAGCGGATCGGGGACCACCCTGTCATCCGCGATTTTCTGTTCCAATTCACCAAGCCCAAAACGGAACGTGCTGAAGACATCAGCGAGCAGATGCAACCCGTCGAACTCGATGTCCCCACGCGAAGCCGTCGCCGCCAGGATAGCGACGACGAAGTGGACATGATTCCGCTAATCGACATTAGCCTCGTGCTGCTGGTCTTCTTCATGATGACCACTGTCGTGTCGGCGTTGTCGCCGATCGAAATTCCCGAGTCGAAGTACGCGGAAGAGTTCACGAAAGAAGTGGATTCGTTCACGGTGCAAATTGACAAACGCGGCCCGGACGACGTGGTCTATACCTTGCGGGTGGGCGACAAAACCGCACTCGAAGATAACAACCTGGCGACGCTCGGCGAACTCCTCGCGCGGATTGATGCGCGGCTTTCGGGCGTGCAACAACCTCCCGAAGTGCGGATCGCGTTCCACAAGGATTTGCCGTTTGAACTGTTCCGCGAATTGACGAAAGAACTCGATAAACGACAACGCAAGAACCTGATCCGTGTCTATTCTGCCGATGTCAACGAGGCAAAAAAATGACCATGTGGCGTGTCCGACACGAAGGTTCCCCGGTCACGGTGGAGATGCCATCGGCGCAAAAAGTCCTGGACGGGGTGCG
>JANLRE010000211.1:0-1955 GCA_031368205.1 Fimbriiglobus sp.
GGAAAGTGCGCCAAAGTCGCCCTCGTCGCTGTGGCTCACAAACTCCTAACAATCGCCAACGCGATGGTCCAAAACAAAACAACCTGGCGACACTCGAACGTCGCAAATCCAGCTTGACTTCTAACACAGTCACTACATTCCAGTGCCCCTTCAGGGCACAAAGCCAAGACGGTCTAGCATGTACCACGGCGCGGTTAGCAGACATCGTCATACATGTCCTCGCGGCGAAGGGTGCCAATGACTGTTCCCGGCCACTTCAACAGCCCGAATGATTCAGTGGGTGCGTGAAGAGTACCATTCTGATCAGTTGGTACATGCTGCCTTTGGCGAATCGCATCAACCAAACTACGGACATACCGAGCCTCCGATTCGGGTAGCCCAGTCAGGTCAACCATCTGGGGCGTCAATGAGTGGATCATCGCAGATGATCCTCACCATGAATTCGATCGAACTCGCGTTGTTCGGAAGCAGCATCAAAGTCGTAGTCCGTGATTTGCTGAGCCGCTTCGGCGGCGACCTTCCACCGATCTTCCGAGGAAATTGGTGCGGGCTGTTCCGTCACCTCGATGTCAACCGTCTTCCCGATCAACTGCTTCAGGTCCGGCAACGTCACGGTATCTGACTCTAATTTCATGCTGATCCGAATCGTGGCCATTGGTTTCTCCTTCACCTTGGTGGTGACACCCATCATACCAAAGGCGGTACTCTGTCACGACCGCACATCAATAACTGCCCCCACAAAATCTTGAGAATCGTTCAACTATCCCGCCCCGTCTGGTCGAAGTCTGCTTTTGCCCTAGGCCATTGCGGGGCAGCGGAGTAAGAAGGCAATACGCGACGTATACTCCAGTTGTGACTTATCCTCTTCCGGATTTTGAGGTTTGAAATGTCCGCTTCCCTCGGTTCGAGCGGTGTGGCCGCTCACCCTGATTCTGTTCATCGTAATGGCCATGCGGTTCAAGAACTCGAATCGGTGACGATCCGCTTTGCGGGCGACTCCGGTGACGGGATGCAACTCGCCGGTACGCAGTTCACGAATACGTCCGCGATTCTCGGCAACGACATCGCTACTTTTCCGGACTTCCCTGCCGAAATCCGTGCTCCCGCCGGAACGCTGCCGGGGGTGTCGGGGTTTCAAGTTCACTTCTCCAGCACCGACATTCACACGCCCGGCGACATCCTGAACTGCCTCATCGTGATGAACGCGGCGGCACTAAAAACCAACATCCGCGACCTGGAACCGGGCGGCTTCTTGATCGTCAACGGCGACTCGTTCGGCGTCAGCGATTTGGATAAGGCGAAGTACAAAGTCAGCCCGCTCGAAGACGGTTCCTTAAAGGGCTATCGGTTTATTCGGGTGTCGATTACCAAGTTGACCCGCGAAGCCGTGACCGAGTGCAAGCTGTCGCCGCGCGAAGCCGACCGCTGCAAAAACTTCTTCGCGCTGGGCTTGGTGTACTGGATGTACGAGCGGCCAATGGAGTCCACGATCAAGTGGATCCGCGAGAAGTTCGCCAAGAACCCGCAGTTCGTGGACGCCAACGTGCGGGCACTGAAAGCGGGCTACAACTACGGCGAAACCGTCGAGTTGCTTCCGGTACAATACAGGGTGGCCAAGGCCAAGATTGCCCCCGGCGTGTACCGCAAGATTACGGGGAACGAAGCGATCGGCCTCGGGCTTGTCGCGGCGGCAAGGTCTGCGAACAAGACGCTGGTGTACGCCGGTTACCCGATCACCCCGGCCAGTTCCGTTCTGGAACAACTTGCCCACCCGGACATGAAACGGTACGGCGTGAAAACGTTCCAGGCCGAAGATGAAATCGCCGCTTGTGGTGCGGCCATCGGCGCCAGCTTCGGTGGGGCGATCGGCGTCACGGGCACCAGTGGCCCCGGCATCTGCTTGAAAGCCGAAGCCGTCGGCCTTGCGGTCATGACCGAACTTCCGCTGGTGATCC
>JANLRE010000214.1:0-1042 GCA_031368205.1 Fimbriiglobus sp.
TCCTCCTTCAAGCGAATCTACGGCGAAGTGTTCGATGGCGATGAGAACTGGAAAGCGTTGCAAGTGCCAGCCGGCGAACTGTACTCGTGGGAGGAAAAGTCCACGTACATCGCCAACCCGCCGTACTTCGACGGCATGGGCACCAGTGCGTCCCCGGTGACGGAGATCACGGGCGCCAGGGTGCTGGCCCTGCTGGGCGACAGCATCACGACGGACCACATTTCGCCGGCAGGTAACATCAAAAAAGAGACCCCCGCCGGTGCGTTCTTGATCGCCAACGGCGTGCAGCAAAAAGACTTCAACCAGTACGGCGCCCGTCGCGGCCACCACGACGTGATGGTGCGGGGGACGTTCGCCAACGTGCGGTTGAAGAACGCCCTCGTCCCCGGCGTGGAAGGCGGCTTCACACGACTGTTGCCAATCGGCACGCAAATGTCGATTTACGATGCGTCGATGCAGTACCAGAAAGCGGGCGTGCCGCTCGTGGTGATCGGCGGCAAGGAGTACGGCTCCGGGTCCAGCCGCGACTGGGCGGCCAAGGGCACGCGGCTACTCGGCGTGAAAGCCGTGATCGCCGAAAGCTTTGAACGCATCCACCGCAGTAACCTCGTCGGCATGGGCGTCGTGCCATTGCAATTCCGGATCGGCGAAAACGCGACGACGCTCTGCCTGACCGGGGAAGAAGTGTTCGACATCGTCGGCCTAATCGACGGCCTCGGCCACAACTTCGCCACCACGAAGGAACTCCCCGTGACTGCGACCGCCCCCGACGGCACGACCAAGCACTTCCACGTAATATGCCGCATCGACACGCCGCAAGAAGTGCTGTACTACCTCAACGGCGGCATCCTGCCCTCCGTGCTACGGCAACTGGTGGGGACCTAGGGAGTTGCTACCTCACCCCCGGCCCCGCACCCACCCGGGGGGGGGGGCAACGGGGTTCCCCCAATACGCCGCGGAGTGGGGGGGAGGGGGGGCTGGTGAAACAGCCCCAACAAAACGATTCCAGTCGGAACCAGCGAGCCTTTTACCCAGGCCCCCC
>JANLRE010000230.1:0-2753 GCA_031368205.1 Fimbriiglobus sp.
TGCGACTCTGCGGTGAAATCGTTTTAAGTGATAGTGACAACTGAGTTGCACCACCCATTACAGTTTGTGAAAACCTACCTGCGAAATGAACACGATGCGTCACTTACTGAACTTGTTTGGCCCCACGGCGGATGACCTGCGTCACCTTCTGAGCGAAGCGGCTCGCTTGAAGGCGGCCAAACAGCAGGGCGTTCCGGGGCGGAGCTTCGCGGGGAAAGTCGTCGCGCTGATTTTTGAAAAGCCGTCGTTGCGAACGCGGGTCAGTTTTGAAGCAGCGGTCGCGCAATTGGGCGGGACGAGTTTGTTCTTGCCGGGCAATGAGGTGGGCCTCGGGTGGCGGGAAACGCACGCCGATTTTGCCCGGACCATGAGCCGGTTCGTGGACGTGATGGTGTTGCGGGTCTTCAAGCACGAGACCGTCGAGAAGATGGCCGAGTTCGGTTCCGTGCCGATCATCAACGGCCTCTCGGACCGCTCGCACCCGTGCCAGGGGTTGGCCGACTTGCTGACGATTCAAGAAAGCTTTGGCAGCATCGAAGGCCGCACCGTGGCGTTCATCGGCGACGGCAACAACGTGTCGCGGTCCCTGGCCACCGGGTGTGCCAAGTTGGGCGCCCGGTTCATTCTGTCCTGCCCGGTCGGGTACGAGTTCGACGACCAGTTTGACCGCGAGTATCAAGCGTCGGTCGGGAAATCGTTGCCGGAGACGATCCACGACCCGCACAAAGCCGTCAAGAACGCGGACGTGATTTACAGCGACGTGTGGACCAGCATGGGCCAAGAAGCGGAGCGCGAAGAACGCCTCCAACGCTTCGCACCGTTCCAAGTCAACGCCACGCTCCTCGCCAGCGCCCCGAAGCACTGCAAGATCCTGCACTGCCTTCCCGCCCACCGTGGCGAAGAGATCACCGACGACGCCATCGACGGCCCCCAAAGCGCCGTCTTCGACCAAGCCGAAAACCGCCTCCACGCCCAGAAAGCCGTGCTCGAATGGCTGCAAGTGGGATGTTCAAAATAGGCTACTCTTTGATGGGTGTGGCCAGTGCAAGTGCCGTGGTTGCCCAGGCGGTTGCGGCGCAGGAAATGAACTGGTCCTTCCCGTGCGGAAAGCCGGATTCGTAATACTTTTGAAAGGGCCGACTGCGACTTTTCACGTGCCACGTGCCATCCACTTCTTGCGTTCCGAGTAGGAACAAAATCCCCTTCCGCCACGCCGCGTCGTCCGTGGCCACCCCGCCCCCGACGTGCAAGGCATACAACGCCGTGCCGGTCGCATAAGCGTCGCTGGGAAGCGTGTCGATTTGGCCCCAGCCGCCGTCGTCCCGTTGCGTCGAGAGCAGTTCTTTAGTCGCCTTGGTGATTTCAGCGGCGTCGGCACCCACGGTTTTCAGCCCCAGCAACCGAAAGACTCGATCTTCGGTGTCCTTGGCGGCAGTGTTGATGAGCCACCCTTTCGCGGCCTCGATTCGCTTGTCCACAAGGGCTTTTTGGGCAGCGGTGCCGAAGGTTTGAATCCCTCGCAGGTTCAACGTCGTCGTGGTGAAGCTGCTGGCTTCGGTCGGGGCACGGCTGGCGCAAGCGGCCCAATGCGCTTGGGTTTTATCCTTACTGAGTGTGTAGTGCACGACGGCGGAGGTGTTGACATCCGGCTTGTAGCTGATCGCACCCAACGCCATCAGAGCGGAACCCGTGTTGTCGGTCTCGCCGCCGGACGGCGACGGCCCCGGCCCCATGCCCTTCTCGAACCGGGTTCGGTTGCGTTCGAGGTCGTCCGTGATGAAGTCGATTTGCGCTTGCAGTTTCTCATCGGGTACGGCGTAGCCGCGACTGCGGGCTACGCCGAGCGCCAGCATCGGCACGCCGTGGTTGTGGCACGTGAAGCAGCTTCTGACTTCGTTGTGCCCCGCCATCGCCTTCCACAATTGCGGCAGTGATTTCTCAACAGTCTGCCGGACCACTTCCGGGCTGTAAGTGACCTTGCGGATTGGGGGCTGTGCGAAGACGGGCGAACCGAACCCCAGAATGATGGCGATTGTGAGTGATCGCATAATGGCCCCGCATCGTGAACAGTTCGAGATTGACGACGCATATGCTACCCTTTCTTCCAAACGATTACCGCAACACGTCCGATAAATCGCCGGGTTTTCAACCCCACCGGGGTTGTTCCCTTAGCCCAGGGTTGCGGACCGACGGTCCGTTACCCTGGGAACTGCCACCGAGGGCAACTCTTTGGGTTCATGGGTGGGAGTCCCCAGGGTTTCACCCTGGGCTAATCGAACGACCCCCCTAGGGGTCGAATACGAAGAGGGATCGGCAAACTTCCACGAACAAACTGCACGTCAGCCACACTACGCCCGTCGGGTTGGTAAAATGGTGTGGCTGCGAACAAACCCCGGTCCCTAAACTTGTACCATGATGTCCCACCCGCCGCTATCGCTGGACGCCTGGATGGACCACGAGGACTCGTGGTTGGCGTCGTATGCCATGAGCAATCGGGCGTCACGCGGGCGGCGGTTCGCGGAACCGCTTCATGCGTTTCGGGCGCCGTTTCAGCGCGACCGGGAACGGATCGTTCACAGTTCGGCGTTCCGGCGGATGACGGGGAAAACGCAAGTCCTCGTGGCGTCGGTCAACGACCACCACCGGACCCGATTGACGCACACGCTGGAAGTCGTGCAAGTCGCTCGAACTGTCGCCCGACGACTGCGGTTGAACGAAGACTTGACCGAAGCGATTGCGCTGGCCCACGACAT
>JANLRE010000257.1:0-17512 GCA_031368205.1 Fimbriiglobus sp.
CTCGGGAGTTAGCCTCGGACCGATATTCTCAACTTGTAGTTTAGCCGGCTTCGGTGGCAGATAATACCCCATCGACTGACCGGATTCGTCTTCGATCGGCATCGGGGCATCGTCACCGTTGATCTGAATCGCTTCACGCAACAGTGCCACAAGCACCGCTTGCTTGTCTTCGAGACTCAACGACTGCACATAGACTACGGGTGAAAGCGGTAGGGTTACGGAATCGGTTGTTGCGCTCATATTTCACCTC
The DNA here is from genome assembly GCA_031368205.1 of Fimbriiglobus sp. GTDB lineage: Bacteria > Planctomycetota > Planctomycetia > Gemmatales > Gemmataceae > Fimbriiglobus. Next base: position 251 of record JANLRE010000257.1, read on the forward strand.
GGCGTTGCCTTTCGTCCCTAGTTGATATGCTACACGAACCGGCTGTCCGGGAATACGTTTTCCTTCAGAACAATGTTCTCTCCCACCAACCCCGATGGAATACGATGGCATTTTTTGATGATGTACCCACGATTGCGTTTGAGGGTCCGGACAGCAAGAACGATCTCGCGTTTCGGCACTACAACGCGAACGAACTCGTCGAAGGCCGCTCCATGAAGGAGCATTTGCGGTTCGCGGTGTGTTATTGGCACACCATGACCGGGACGGGCGCGGACCCGTTCGGTCCGGGGTGTGCCGTGCGACCGTGGGACGACCAAGGCGGTTCGGCGATGGACATCGCCTTGCGGCGCGTGGATGTGATGTTTGAAATCGTCACGAAACTTGGCGCCCCTTTCTACTGTTTCCACGACCGTGACGTGGCACCGGAAGGCAACAACCTCTCGGAAACGAACAAGAACCTCGACACGATTGCGGCCAAGCTCAAGCAGAAGCAAGACGAGACCGGCGTCAAACTCCTGTGGGGCACGGCGAACCTGTTCAGCAACAAGCGGTTCGTTCACGGTGCCTCAACATCGTGCAACGCAGACGTGTTTGCTTATGCGGGTGCCCAAGTCAAGAAAGCACTTGAAGTGACCAAGGAACTGAGCGGCGTGAACTACGTTTTCTGGGGCGGACGCGAAGGCTACCACAACCTGTTTAACACCGATCTGCGGCGCGAGTTCGATCACCTTGCTAAGTTTTTGCACCTCGCCGTCGAGTATAAACACAAGATTGGATTCACCGGGCAGTTCCTGATCGAGCCGAAGCCGAAGGAACCGACCACCCACCAGTACGACTCCGACTGCGCAGCGTGCATGGCGTTCTTGAAGACTTACGGACTCGACAAGGAGTTCAAGTTCAACGTCGAAACCAACCACGCCACGCTTGCGGGGCACACCATGTTCCATGAGTTGACGTATTCAAGCAGCTACGGGATGCTCGGGAGCATTGATGCGAACCGGGGCAACGAGTTAATTGGCTGGGACACCGATCAATTCCCGACCGACTTGTACCAGACGGCCCAAGCGATGCTTGTGGTCCTTGGTCAGGGCGGCTTGGGTTCGGGTGGCCTCAACTTTGACGCGAAAGTGCGCCGCGAAAGCTTCGAGCCAAACGATCTGTTCTACGCGCACATCGGTGGGATGGATGCCTTTGCTCAGGGTCTAAAAATTGCCGCCGCGATGCGGAAAGATGGCGTGTTGAAAGACATCGTGAAGAAGCGATATGGAAGTTGGGACAAAGGCATCGGCGCGGACATCGAAAGCGGGCAAGCGAGCTTCGAGACGCTCGAAACCTACATGCTCAAGAAGGGCGATGCCGACGCCAACGAATCCGGTCGCCAAGAGTTGATCGAGAACATCATCAACCGTTACTACCGCTAACTTACCGGCAGTAGCCCGTTGCCGCGTTGCGACGCCACGGAAGCAATGGTCGCTGGATCAGGGGTGGGTGAAACAACCCGCCGTTTTCTTTGTTAGCAAGTCGGACTCGGGCGACCGTCGGGAGTGCGATCCAAAGCAACGTCTCGCCTCGGGTGCCGGGTATCGGCGGACCGTACAGCACAACACGGAGTAACCGCAACGCAGCGGGGATGAACAACCCGACTGTGTTCAACGAACCCGATGCGCCGATTGAGAGTGCGAAGAACGTGATCGAAGCAAGCGGCGGTGCCGCATCCAACACGGGGTGATCCGAGGGTTGATTCCAGGCGTAGTTTTGTCGATTCTGCATCGCCAATGTTGGGTCCGCGATCACTTGCAGAACCCTGGCTGTGCGCGGGAATCGCGTTTCAAATGGGGATCGAAAGTGCGTATCGACGGGACCAGTCGAATACATTGGGACGGAACAGGGAGCCGGTAACGTGAAATAAACAGATGAGTTGGACTCGACGACGATTCCCTGTTGAGCGGTGGCGGTGTGAGTGAAGCTAACACCGGATGTGACGAGAGTGAGAACAAAAATGTTGCGATACATCGGGTGGCCTCTCATGACAGTTTTGGCGCGGCTTCTCGCTATTCAGTGATTCTTTCCCCGCGATGAACCGGGGCAACCACAACTTAACCCGGATGCTCGAGAATTCGCCAAAGCTGGCGCGGTTCAACGCATTGCACGGGTTAGGTCAACAAACCGGCAGTCGTGTCGATTCGCCTGCGAATGGATTGTTCCGATTTCCCAATTTACGAGGTCTTCATCATGGGCAAGCAACATAACCCGACGTTTCTGAAAGTCGTCGCCGATGCGAAAACGCGGGTCAAAGAGTGCAGCATTGATACCGTCTTAGCCCGACAACGTGCTGGTGACATGTTCACACTGGTCGATGTCCGCGAAGAAAGCGAATACGCGGCAGGGCACATTCCGGGCGCGGTCCACGTCGGCAAAGGGGTTCTCGAACGCGACATCGAAACGAAAATCCCGGACCCGGCTACCCCGCTTGTTCTGTACTGTGGCGGTGGCTTTCGGTCCGCACTTTCGGCAGACATGCTCCAGAAAATGGGCTACACGAACGTGATTAGCATGGACGGCGGCTGGCGAGATTGGACGGGCCGAGAGTTGCCCGTTGAGAAGTAACGGCTAGCTCTCAGGCATGGGAATGGGCAAACAGCCGCATCTCGGGGCCGAAGGTGTCGGCCAGGGTTTTCGGGTTGAGAATATCGTCCGGCTTGCCTTGGCACTGGATCACGCCGTCGCGCAAGCACAGGACGTGGTGGGCGAATCGGCTCACTACGGTCAGGTCGTGGGAGACCAACAGGATGGTCACCCCGGTGCGGCGGTTAATCTCGGAAATCATTTCGTAGAAGCCGTGTTGGCTCTTGAAGTCGATGCCCGACGCGGGTTCGTCCAGCAACAAGAGTTCGGGCGATGGCTCCAGTGCCAACGCTAACAACACCCGTTGCAATTGACCACCCGATAAGCCTTCGACGGGTGTATCCAGCAAGTGGCCGACGCCGACTTGCGTGAGAACAGCCGTGATCTTTGCAGTCAACGATTTGCTCAGCCCGAAGAACAGCGGGCCGCGTTTGAGGGAGAGGCCCATCAAATCCCGAACAGTGAGGGGCAGTCGTGGGTCAATGCTCAGCCGTTGCGGGACGTAACCCAGGTACTCCGGTCGGGGCCGCGAATGGTCGTGACCGCACCGAAAATGAATCTCCCCCGTGTGGGGGAATTCGCGGAGCAGGGTTCGCAGGAGTGTTGATTTCCCCGAACCGTTCAAACCGATGAGCGCTGTGATTTGCCCACGCAAAATATCGGCGGTCACGCCACGGAGGATCGTCTGATTGCCGCGCACAACCTGAAGGTTACGCAAGCTCACCAAGGGTGACGCATCAGCAGGTAACATTGTCAGCGGGATGGTCATTTCAACGCTTTCGCCAGAGCTTCGATGTTGGCCCGCATCTTGGTTTCGTACCAATCGGGCGTCAGTTCCGAAGGGTTGGCGGTCTCCAAGGGATCAATCTCCACGAGTACCGCTTCGATGCCGCCTCGCCTGAGTTCGTACACGAGGCTTTTCGCCGACGATTGTGCGGAGTATTGCGGCTCCACCGCGATGACGTGGATCTTGTTGGTTTTGCAAGTTTGAATCAACTCCTCCAAGTCTTTGGCGGACGGCTCTTTGCCGGGCGTCTTTTGAATGACCTCCGGCGTTTCGAGACCGAGCGACTTGGCAAAGTAAGTCAGCGACCCGTGGTAGGCGACAAACTGCCGCTCCTTCTTGTCCTTCAACTGAGCGGTGCCGTCCGCTTGCAACTTTTGTAGCTTCGCAGTGTACTCCGCAGCACGGCGGTCGTAGTTGGCTGTGTTCGCGGTATCCACTTGTTTCAACTCGTCGCGGATGGCACCCACGAAGGTGACGGCGTGGTTCAGGCCAACCCAAACATGGGGGTCGGTCAGATCGTCATGGTCGTGGTCGTGGCCAGCGTGGTTACAAACGCCATCGACGAGGAGCTTTTTGTCAACGCGGGAACCGAGATCGATCAACTTTAAGTTCTTATTGGCTGCGGCTTTGGTCAATTTCGCGGCGAGTTTATCGTCGAGTCCCAAGCCATTGATGAAGAACAAATCAGCCCGTTTCAGAAGCACTGCTTCGGCGAGCTTCGTTTCGTAGTGGTGCGGTCCTTGGTTCGACATGACCGACTTCACAGCCGCATCGTCACCGGCGACGTTCAGCGCGAAGCAGTACAACGGCGCAAACGACACGATCACTTTTGGACCCGGTTTTTCGGGCCATTCCACGGCGTTCCCAGCACAGCCGATGCCGGTGAGCAGCATTCCGAAAGCAACGAGCGGGGCTAGAAAATGACACGAAGATCGGGTTCGCATAAATTAGCCCCTGGACATACCAAGTAAAACCACACACATAATATCCTATACGCTGCGTTCCGACAAGCGGTTCACATTTCCCGATCACTGCGGCAATACCACGTTTAGTTCGTTCGCGGTTTTTGTCAGGATTGCCCAGGTGCCATCCGAGATGGTGATGCCGGTTTGTAGCCGGAGTTTGCGGGAGGTGCGTTCGGGGTCGCCGGGGAGTGTGATTGGTTGGGTAGGATCGGAGGGCGGACAATCGCGGACGAACTTCGTCAGGCCGTCGGTTTGTTGCAGAAAATGTTCAACACCCCCGAACGCGATCGGATCATAGACCGCGAAGAACACGGTGTTGCCGATGCCGCCCATCGGGGCGTCCGGGTTGCTACATTGCCCGCCGGATAGTCCACCGCACAACAGATCGAGCACTAACCCTAACCCGAAGCCCTTGTAAGTTTGTGCCCCACCGAACGGGAGAATGCTGCCACGCGGTTCGGTGTAAAGCACGGCGGGATTTGTTGTTGGTTTCCCTTCGTGATCGACGAGCCAACCGGGGGGCGTCGGTTCGTTCTTCTGGTGATGGACCCGAACTTTACCTTCGGCAGCGACACTGGTGCCGAAGTCGAGTACCACAGGTTCGCCCGATGTCGGGACGCCAAAGCAAATCGGGTTCGTGCTGATTCGCCCGGCTGTTCCTCCCGGTGGTGCCACTCGCCTGCCTGCGCCGTGCGAATTCACCGAGCCAAAGAACGCTAACTTTTCTTTGGCCGCCACTTCAGCGTATTCCCCCAGTCGGCCTGTGTGGGCACAATGGCGAAGTGTCCCCGCTGCAACACCCAAAGTGCGTGCCTTCGGAATCAGCCGTTGGAGTAAGCGATGGGCTTGCACTTGGCCGAGACCCCACCCGGCATCGGCGGCCATCACAGCCGGGGTTTCGTTCAGGATTTCAAACTTCGCACCGGGTTTGTAAGTACCGGCTTTGATGAAGTCAACGTATTGTGACGCCCGCATCACCCCGTGGGAGTCGTGCCCGCAAAGGTTGGCATCCACTAAGCTAGTCGCCACGATCTTGGCTTCGTCGTCGGGGACGCCTGCCGCCACAAAGAGTTTGTACGTGAAGTCGGTCAGCGGTTGAGCGGAAATCGTCGGCATCGGGTTGCTCCGAAGGCTGTGGTTTAGAATTGGGCTACGATCGGCCACTGACTTTGTTTTGTAGGAGAAATCGGAATGTTTCACATCACGACGCGAGAAGCGCAGGCAGGTCACTTTTCGGGAAGCGTTTACACGCTCGCGGATCAAGCTGAATCCGTGCGGGCGGAAGTGTGGCCGTTTCTGGGGATGAATTGCTTGCGGTGGCAGGTCCGCAACCCGGACGGTACTTGGGGCAACTTGCTGTACTCCGCGCCAGATTGGGAAGCCAACCCCGTACCCACTCGGAGTGGTCACCCGGTGCTGTTTCCCTTTCCCAATCGCCTGAAGGACGGGCGGTTCACGTTCGCAGGACACACGTACCAATTGCCCCGCAACGAATCGACCGGGAAGCACGCCATTCATGGTTTCACACCACGCAACCCCTGGCGCGTCGTTGGACTCGAAGCGACTACCGATTCTGCCTCCCTGACGGGGCAGTTCCAATTGTCTAAGGACTTGCCGGAAGCGTTGGCGTACTGGCCGGCTGATTTTTGCATCACGCTGACCTATCGGTTGACAGCCCAGAATCTCCGGGTGGACGCGCTCGTGCAAAACCCGTCAACGACTCCGCTACCCTTCGGGATCGGCTATCACCCTTATTTTTGTTTGCCCTCGGCGCCAGATGCCGCAGTCGATGACATGATCTTGCAAACGACTGCCAACTCGCTTTGGGTGGCGGAATCCAGTCTCGCCACCGGAGATAAGACGACGATCCCGGAAGAAATCGACTTCCGACGCTCGCACCTCATCGGAGATGTCACGCTCGATCATCTTTTCGGCGACATCCCCTTCAAGAATACGGGGTCGTTAGAACCCGTTGCGTGGTTAAGGCATCGGTCCGCACCAGGACAATTAACCGTGTCAGCCGACCCGGCGTTCCGCGAACTACTTCTGTTTACCCCGCCCCATCGGAAATCGCTCGCCATCGAGCCGTACACTTGCACCACGGATGCGGCCAACTTTGCCGACCGGGGGATTGATTCCGGATGGCGTGTCGTAGCACGTGGCGACGATTTTCGGTCGTCAGTGGAATATTCCTGGCAGCCGGTCTGAGTTATCCAACCTTTACAGTTTAGCAGGGAGAGTTTGCCAAACTCCGGAACACGAACTAAGTTTGGACGCCGGTTCGCTCAGGTGCGAATCGTGGCGTTCTCTGCCGAGGTATGACATGATGCGGTCGCCTGGAACATCGGATCGTGCGCCCTCTCCGAGCGGAACTCAGGTACTTTCGCGCCGAGACGGGCCGGAACGGACCATGCTGGGCAAAGTATTCCTCGGCAAATACCGGACGATCCGCTTTTTAGGCGAGGGTAGCAACGCTCATGTTTACTTGGCGCAATCGCTAGCGGACCCCAACACCTTGGTGGTCGTCAAGCGGATCAAAGACCACGTACTGGCGACGCCACGGTTTCGACAATTCTTCGACAACGAAGTTCGCACCATGACGCGCTTCGTCCACCCCTACTCCGTGCGGCTATTTGACGCATCCCTGGATGATCCGCTGGGTCCGTGTCTGGTACTCGATTTTATTCCCGGCGTGACGCTCGAAAGCGTGCTGACCAAATATCGTCGGTTACCGGCTGAACGGGTGGCCCGGTTGATCGGGCCGTTGTGCCATGCTTTGGACGCCGCCCACAAAGCGGGAATCGTTCACCGCGACTTAAAACCGGCTAACTTGATGGTGCTGAATGTCGATACGCCGCAAGAAACAGTGCGCGTGATGGACTTCGGCTTCGCCGGGTTCTCCACCAAGCCCCACATTCAGCTTGCTGAACTCACCGGCACAGGTCCACTCTTTGCGTGTGGAACTCCGGCGTATGTCAGCCCCGAGATGATTCGTGGGGATTCGGTTGATGCCAGGGGTGATCTGTATTCGCTCGGCGTGATGATGTACGAGATGTTAACCGGGCGGTTGCCATTCGAGTGCAAAGCCCAGGAGGATCTGCTCGCCGCCCACATTCAGGATTCCCCGCCACGGTTCCACCGCATTGGCGCCGGTGACATTTCTGCGGTCGTCGAAGGGGTTGTCCAGATCGCGCTCTTGAAGTACCCCAATGAGCGACATCAAAGTGCTCGGGAGTTGGCTAACCAACTCAGTCGTGGCGTTGGGTTCGACGTTTGGGCCGAGTCCGCACCGCTGAACTACACGCCACCTGCCGAGGATGATGACATCGTTCAGTGTACGCTAGCCGACGAGTCGCAAGCGGACGCTCTTCCCACGGACCGCTTCGTCCTTTCCGACCGCTTTCAAGCGTTGCTGCCCGAGCGACTGGCCGCCGCAAAACTGCGTGGCTTTATCGAAGATGTGGGCGGCGTCGCGGTCTCGTCCGAGCCGGGTTTGATTCGGGTGCGCCTGGAACTTCCGAGTGGGTGGAAAGATCGCCCCCCCGCGAAAAACAGCAAAAGCGGCCTGATGACGTGGATCTCGTCCCTCCGAATGCCTTCGGTTGCCAGTGGCAAGGAGCCGATCGAACTCGACCTCATGATGCAAAAGATCGACTCAAATCACGTCGAGGTACTCGTCGCCTTCCGCCCGTTAGCGTGTTACCTGCCGGACGATTTACCCACGTGGTTTGCCCGTTGCGAAGCCTACTACGGCATTCTTCGAAAGTACCTGATGGCCACCATGTGATGCGCGAATGCCGACAGTACCTCTGGACTGATCGGTAGTAGTGCTCGATGGTTTTGGTGGCTGCTGGAGATTTCGCTACACTCAACTCCCAGCAAATAGCTGGCATCCCGCCGGGATACGAGTCTGGGGGTGTCGCTCCGCTCAACCCCCAGCTAATCACAGTCGTCCCGCCGGGATGCATTAACTTGCTGGTGCTTTTATCCCGAAGGGATTGCAGCCATTAGCCTGGGGTCGCGTCGGCGACCCCAGGATCGCACCCCCACATTTCCCCGACCCCGGCAGGGGTCGCAGGTGCCTGGGGTGTCGCTACGATCAACCTCCAGCGAGTCGCTGACATCCCTTCAGGTTGCGACAATTCGATCTGGCTTACTGAACCCGGTCCCGTGAGCAACAAGCATGTCGTCCACTTACCTCAGCCTTCATTACCACATCGTGTTTGGAACAAAAAACCGCGAATCATTCCTTGCTCCGCAGTGGCGTTCGCGTTTGCACGAATACCTGGGCGGCACGATCGCAGGTCTCGGCGGATTTCCACAAGAAGTCGGTGGCGTGGACGATCATGTCCATCTTCTTGTCGGTTTGAAGGCGCCCCATTGCCTAGCGGACGTGGTCCGTGAATTGAAGAAAGCCTCCTCGTTCTGGGTACACGAGCAAATCGGCGTGCCGACATTTGCCTGGCAGATCGGCTACGCGGCCTTCACGGTCAGCGCGAACACACGGGAAGCAGTGCAACGTTACATCGCCAATCAAGAGGAGCATCACCGAACGAAATCCTTCCGCGAAGAATTAATCGAAATGCTGGAGCGTGCCGGGATCGTGTACGATCCGAAATACATCGATTGAAGTTGACGCGCCAGCGATACAACGCTGCGACCCCTACCGGGGTCGGAGAAATGTGGGGGTGCGATCCTGGGGTCGCCGACGCGACCCCAGGCTAATGGCTGCAATCCCTTCGGGATAAAAGACAAATCGAAACTTCGGAGCGGCGGCGGTGATGGCACCGTGACCGCGCTCGCATCAATCCCTTCGGGATAAAAGACAAGCCGAAGCATCCTGGAGAGATTCCAACGACTTGCTGGGGTTGAGCGCAACGACACCCCTGACTCCCATCCCGGCCTACGTTTAGCTGATGGTTGTGCGGAGCGACACCCCCAAACTCGTATCCCGGCGGGATGCCAGCGATTAACTGGGAGTTATACGGAGCGACACCCCAACGAGCCTGGAAAGCCACCAAACCAGTGCAGAACAGAAACCGGAACAACAATGTCCTGCATGACACTGGAAAGATCCACATCCGAGACACCGACAATGCCACGCGAATTTGGTATCTTGATGGGATAGCCTTCCGTGCCGTGCCGCATGGGGTTTCTTCCCAACAATGCTGAACTGATTTCATGTCCGATATTGCGACCGAACCCCTCCCCCACGTTCGCCTCAAAATCGAGCGAAACTCGTCACACCCCTGGATTTTCCAGAAGATGGTCGAGAAGCCGACGATGCGTATCCAGAACGGCGGCGTTGTGGATATTCTCGATCGCGCCGGCAAATGGGTGGCCCGTGGCGTCTACAACGCTCACTCCCGGATCACGTTACGGGTACTCACCACCGATCAAAATGAACCGATTGATGGCGCGTTCTTCGCCAAGAAAATTCGGGACGCGGTCACGCTCCGCCGCGACCTGCTGAAGCTCGACGCCGTCACGAACGCCTATCGTCTCGTTCACTCCGAAGCGGACGGGTTAAGCGGCTTGGTCGTCGATCGGTTCGGCGCAATGATCGTGATGGAGTTCTTCAGCGCGGGCATGTTTCGGCAACGGCAGGTCATTCAAAGCGTGCTACTCGACCAGTTCCCTGGCAGCAAGTTCTACTACTTCGCCGAAGAGCACGTCGGCAAGCAGGAGTCGTTCGATTGCCGCGCCCCCGATGCCCCGCCTCCGGATGTCATCACGGAACACGGCCTGAAGTTTCGAGTCGCACCGGGGAGCAAGCACAAGACCGGGTTCTTCCTGGACCAGCGGGATAACCGTAAGTTCCTCGCGGATTTGTGCAACGGCAAACGGGTACTGGACATCTGCTGCAACAGCGGCGGGTTCGCGGTTTACGCCAAAGCACTCGGGGCCGCTGGCGAAGTGATTGGAATTGATCTCGACGAAGAGGTGCTGGAAGTCGCCAAGGAGAACGCCAGGCTCAACAAGGCCACGGTGCGGTTCGTCCAATCCGACTTATTCCCCTGGCTACGGGACGCCATCCCGAACGGCGAACGGTTCGACGTGGTCATCCTTGATCCGTCCAAGTTGACGCGCGATCGGGAATCCGTGGACTTGGCATTGAAGAAATACACGGACATGAACCGCCTAGCGATGCAGGTGGTTGCGCCGGGTGGCATCTTGCTGACCTGTTCGTGTACGGGTCTGGTCAGCGAACCGGACTTCTTGGAAATGCTCCGCCGTGCGTCCTGGCAAGCGGGACGAACGTTGCAGATTTTCAAAATCAGCGGGGCCGGGGCCGATCACCCGTACTTGGCCCACGTCCAGGAAGGCCGCTATCTGAAAGCCGCTTTCTGCCGCGTCTTTTAAGAAAATTCGTCGGCTGCTGCGGCGGCTGGTCTGCCGAAATTCCACGGGCAATGGCGGCAGATGTTTTCGCAACAGTACCCACGGGTGCGATGGTAGTATTCCGTGAAAACCCATTGGCCATTTTCGACGGTGTAGTCGCGGCCCTCGATCAAAACACCTGAGTTATTCACGTCAGACATTGGCACACCAGACAGGTACAGATACACCGACACTAGTTTAGTATTAGCCGCGAACCTGCCACTGAGTAGCCGATGCCCGACCAGTCTACCCTACCACGTTCGTCCGGAATTCTTCTACACCCCACGTGTTTGCCTGGGCCGTATGGGATCGGTGACCTCGGCCCGGAAGCCTATCGCTGGATTCAAACGCTCGCTGCCGCCCGACAGTCGTGGTGGCAAGTCCTTCCCCTCGGCCCGACCGGCGCCGGGGATTCACCCTACCAGTCGTTCTCCGCGTTCGCTGGGAACATTGCGTTATTAAGCCCCGAACATTTGACCCGCGATGGACTTCTCCCGGAGAGCTTCACCCACGGTCTCACATTCCGCGACGATCAAATTGACTACGCCCAGGTGCTACCCTTCAAGCAAAAAATGCTGCGCGAAGTGTGGGGGCAGTTTCGTGGCGGACGGGGACCGCACGAATACCGTTACGAATTCGAGGAGTACGTTCAGCGGGAATCGGCGTGGCTGAATGACTACGCCCTGTTCATGGCAATCCGCGACGCACTGGGTGGCGCGGGGCTAACCGACTGGCCAAGCGACTTGTTGCGCCGTGAACCCGTGGCCCTTGCCGCCATGCATGAGCGACTTCACGACGAAGTGAAGATGCACCAATTTGGCCAGTTCTTGTTCGATCGACAGTGGAGCGATTTGAAGCGGTATGCCTATGAAAACCGGGTGAGAATCATCGGCGACGCCCCGATCTTCGTGTCCGGGGATTCGTCCGACGTGTGGGCCAACCCGCAAGAGTATCTACTTGGAGCCGATCGCAAACCAAGCGTCGTGGCCGGGGTGCCGCCCGATTACTTCAGCCCGACCGGGCAACACTGGGGCAACCCACTTTACGATTGGGAGCGCATGGCCGACACCGGGTATGCGTGGTGGATTGCCCGGCTGCGCCGCAATTTCTCGCAAGTCGATTTGATCCGGCTGGACCACTTCCGTGGGTTCGCCGCCGCGTGGCACATTCCGGCCAACGAACCAACGGCACTGAATGGCCGGTGGATGGACGGCCCGCGTCGCAAGCTGTTCGATCGGTTGCAAAGTGAACTCGGCACGCTGCCGATCATTGCCGAAGACCTGGGCCTCATCACGCCCGATGTCCACGAACTGCGCGAACAGTTTACGCTGCCCGGAATGCGGATTTTGCAGTTCGCCTTGGGCGGTCCCAACAGCCCGTACTGGCCACACAATTACGAGCCGCTCACGGTGGTCTACACCGGCACACATGACAACGATACCACCAACGGCTGGTACGCCACGTTGAACGAACACGATCGCAAAACGATCGCCGATTACCTGGGGCACGACGTGAAGAACCCGTCACAGGATTTGATCCGGCTCGCGTGGTCGTCAGTGGCCGTCCTGGCCGTTGCCCCGCTGCAAGACGTCCTCGAACTCGGCAGCGAGGCCCGCATGAATGTGCCGGGTACAGCCAGTCAAAATTGGCGCTGGCGGTTCCGCGCCGACCAGTTCAAGCCCGGCAACATCGAACGCCTCGCCGAGTGGACCACGTTGTACAATCGCCAACCGCCGCGGGAATAATTGGCACCAGTCGGGATCATCTCAACAGATTCCATTCAACGCCAGTCCCGTCAAGAGGCAGACGCCATGTCCCGCCAATGGTCCGTTACGTCCGTGTTGGTCCTGATCGCTTGCACCGCATTCGGCTGCGGCGCGGAGGCGCCCGGAACAAAGAGCTTTGCCCCCAAACGAACAGATGTCGTGATTGATAAAGCGGACAACCCGCCGAACGCCCCGCAAGCCGGCGGAAAACCGGGGCAAGCGGATGAGCAAGCCGTGTCGCGGAAGATCATTTACTCCGCCAATCTGGATGTCCAAGTTGACGACGTGGAAGCGGCTCAAAAGGAAGTGGAGAAGCTGGTTGAAGAGGTGAAAGGGTACATCGCCAAGTCCGAAGTGATTGGAAATAGTGGCAGTAAACGCACCGCAACTTGGACCATCAAAGTCCCCGCCGAGAAGTTTCGGTCTACGGTGACGGCGTTCACCGCGTTGGGGAAACCGCTCCGAAACACGTCCGATTCGCAAGATGTCACCGAAGAATTTGTCGATGTGCAAGCCCGTGTCAAAAACTTGAAAGCCGAAGAAGAGACGCTGAACAAACTGCTCCGCGAAGCCGCCAATCGGATGGAAGACTTTCTTAAAGTCCGTGAGCAGATCAAGAACATTCGCGGTGACATTGAGCGTGCCGAAGGACGCATGAAGTTTCTGACCACGATGGCGGCAATGTCCTCAATCGTGTTGACGGTGCGTGAGGAGGCCAGTTACGTTCCGCCCGTTGTCAAGCAAGCGACACCGTTCCAGGAACAAGTTGAAACCACGTTTACCGGGTCGTGGAACTCGTTCGTCGATCTCGGTAAATCGCTCACGTTATTCCTCGTCTCGCTCGCACCGTGGTTGCCGTTAATCCTCGCGGCGCTGTTCCTGATGCGTTGGCTGGTGAAGTCGCTGACACGCTACGCCAACACGCCGATTACAGTCAAGCCACTACCACAGGCTCGCCGGGTACCTGATACCGGAGATTCGGTTCCGACAATTTAAGCGCCGTACTCGTCTTTCCACTCCTCGTACCACGCCATTTGGATGGCTTCGAGGAGCTTTTCGCTGGAGCCAATTTCCACGCCTTCAAAGCCTTCCAGGTCCATGACCCACTTGTGCAGGTCCGTGAAGCGAACCGTCAGCGGGTCGAGGCTGTCGTAACGTTCAAAGAGCAATTCGCCGAGTTCGCGGGGGTTCTGCCAAGTGAGCGGCATGTCTGTTTCTCCTTGTGTCTTGGACGGCGACGACCTACAAGTCGTCGCTTAAATTCTCTTCGCTTTTGCCTTGGAATAACGTCTTCGCTGCTGCGTTCATCAACGCTTCGGCCAGTGGAGTCGTTGCGGTGTTGAACTGGTCGGAAGCCCGTTGCAACGCATCGACATCGGCACCAATCATGGCGACGCGCAGGATCGTGGCCGCCTTCGCAACTTCGTCCAGTTGGTCGGCGCTAAGCTGACTGCTCGCCGCGATTAGCCCTTTTTCGGTGTGTCGCAGGTCGGTGTCGGCCTTGTTTTTCAGTTCGATGAACCGGCGGGCGCTGAAGTCGGCGTGGGCGTGTTCGACGCTTTCTAGCACGAGCGATTCGACTTCCTCCTGGCTCAAGCCGTGGGCCGCTTTCACTTCAACGGACGCCTCTGTTCCGCTCCGCTGCTCCTTGGCGGTGACGCGCAACAGGCCGTTGGCATCGACCAAGAATGTGACATCGACTTGCGGAAGTTGGGCGGGCATCGGTGGAATGCCACTCAGTTTGAACTCGCCCAACAACCGGCAATCCTTCGTCAGTTCGCGTTCCCCTTGATAGATGTTAATCTTGATCGCGGTTTGGCCGTCCACGAACGTCGAATACCGGGCAGTGCCATAACAGGGCACGGTCGTGTTGCGGTGAATCACTTTGTCCACCACCCCGCCCAGTGTTTCAATGCCGAGTGACAACGGGATGACATCCAACAAAAGCAAGTCGCGGTTGCCGCTCGTCAGGATGTCCGCTTGCACCGCTGCGCCCATCGCCACGACTTCATCCGGGTTCAAATCGGTGTGCGGTTTGCGTCCGAAAAAGTCCTCAACTTTTCGCCGCACCAGTGGAATTCGCGTGGACCCGCCGACGAGGACAACTTCCGCAACGTCCTTCACTGTCAACCCACTGTCACGCAGCGCCGCCTTGCACTTGGATAGCGAACGGTCAATCATCGGCGCAATCAGTGCTTCAAATTCGTTCAAAGTGAACGTGCGGTGAAAGTGAATACTACGTGATGGAATCGTGATGCTGAACTCGGCGGTTGCAGTCTGCGAGAGTGCTATTTTCGTTTTCTCGGCGGTGTCACGCAGGTGTTGCAACAACTCCGGGTCGCGGGTCGCGGTCAAGTCGAGCTTCATTTCCTGTGCAACGACTTCCATGATGGCGCGATCGAAATCATCGCCACCAAGGTACGTGTCGCCGTTGGTACTCAACACCTTGAACACGCCATCCGTCAGTGACAAAATCGAGCAATCGAACGTCCCGCCGCCGAGGTCGTAGACTGCGACGTTGCCGGCATTGCGACGGTCCAAGCCGTAGGCGAGGGCCGCCGCCGTGGGTTCGTTGATGATCCGCAGAACATCCAGTCCGGCGATTCGTCCGGCGTCGCGGGTGGCTTGACGTTGGGCGTCGTCGAAATACGCGGGGACGGTGATGACCGCTTTCGTGGGGTTGCCGCTACGCTTGCGGACTTCCTTGAGGATCATCGCGGAGAGTTCTTCGGGCGTGTATTCCCGGTCCGCGATTTTGACCCGCAACACCTTCCGACCGCTGTCCATTTCGCGTTCGACGATTTGATGCGGGATGAGTTTCAATTCTTTTTCGAGATCGTGCAGCGTTCTGCCCATTAGCCGTTTCACACTGAAGATCGTGTGTTCCGGATCGGAAAGCGCCCGCTCTTTCGCAGCGGTCCCGACCAAGACGGTGCCGTCGTCATGAAAACTAATGCAACTCGGCACCAGCGCCGCCCCGCGCTCGTCCCGCACAACGACCGGCTTCCCGTCCCGCATGTACGCGGCCAAGCTAAACGTGGTGCCGAGGTCAATTCCAACAACAGACGGATTCATAACACGCCCGAGAAACAAGGATCCGTTCACTCGGAGTTATGATAGGCAGTCAACCCTTCCAGACCGCCGTTTGCCCGGTTCGCATGGCTTGATTCGCCAAGTGTGCCGCCGACGCGGACGATACCCCGGCCCGAATCGGAGCCGTCGGTTCCTTGCGCGAACGGATGCAGTCGATCCAGTTTTGCAGGTGTAGCAACTCGCCGTCCGGCTTGTCGTAGAAGTCCGCCCCGAGTGGTCCTGTACCGAGAATTTCCTGAACCGCTTCGACTTTCTTACCCCGTTCCGGGATCAGTTCAAACCGCCCACGGTCGATGTACATCGTGGCTTCACTGCCCAAGAATTCAATCCGTGCGGCGTTGCGGGCGTTGCTGAAGGTGCCCTCGAAGTGCATCTGGATGTTGCCAGGATAGGTGAGCAGTGTTTGCACCGTGTCCGGCGTTTCCCACACGTCCTTCGCGGCGATGTGTTGGCCGATGCTGACCGCCGATTCGGGGTGATCGACTTCGAGAATCCAGTGGGCCACGTCGATCCAGTGAACCATCAAGTCCGTGAAAATGCCGCCGCCGAAATCCCAGAACCACCGCCAATTCCGGAACCGATACTCGTCAAACGGTTGATCTTTGGCCGTGCCGAGGAACGTTTTCCAATCGACGGACTTCGGATCGACGCCGAGCGGAAAGCGTTTCACCCGGTCCGCGTTGCGGTTCCAACTCATCTTCACTTTCAGCACTTTGCCAATCTTCCCGGCCTGAATCAATTCTTTCGCGTGAATGATGTGCGTCATGCTGCGTTGTTGCGTGCCGACTTGCACGATGCGTTTGGCCTTCGCCTGGGCGTCGAGAATCGCTTTGCCCTCACTCAATTCGTGCGTCAGCGGTTTCTCGACGTAGACATCCTTCCCTGCTTGCAACGCGGCGATCGTCACCGGCACGTGTTGGTGGTCCGGCGTGCCGACGAGAACCGCATGAATGTCCTTATCGGCCAGCAGTTCGGTATAAACTTTCGTCGCGGTCGCTTTCGCATCGGCGAGCGGCGCGGCTTGGCTGATGGCCGCATCCCACACATCACACATCGCAATGATTCGCACGCCCTTGATCGTGGCGAGGGCCTTCATTAGGTGCCGTGCGCGACCCCCGGTGCCGATGACGCCGACGTTGATTGTCTCATTGGCCGCGAACGCGGTGGCGACGTTCCCGACAATCAAGGAAGTGGCTGCGGAACTCGCAGTCACCAGGAAACTACGACGGGTGGGAGAGGACATGTTTCAAAACCTCTGCGGACTATAGATGGAATTAAATGGCATGTTGGGCTGTATCGTTCAAACCGAATCGGGTTCGGATTGGGTACGCACCTCAAATGTCAGGTCAACATGATGGAGACATGCCGTCTGACTGACTTCAGGCTGAAGGCCTGGGAGACCATAGCCCAGGGCGAGGAGGCTTTGCGACGACGCCCTGGGTCAACGATACCATCCACTCAGCAGCCTGAAAGGCTGCGAGCGAGGGATGTTATCAATCCCACACGTATTGCTCGTCCCACTGGACCTCATGCCGGCGAAGAAGCTCGCGGAATTCGTCCTGGAACGACTGGGTGCGGTGATGGTCTTCCTGATTCGCAATGTAGGCTCGCACGGCCTCCTCGTTCGACGGGCTGACTGAAAACG
>JANLRE010000268.1:0-1776 GCA_031368205.1 Fimbriiglobus sp.
AGGCTTTGCGAGGCCCGACATCAGAGCGTGAAGGGAAGAAAACCAACCCATTGTTCGGTACGAGTCGAGTGTCGGGCCTCGTCGCAAAGCCTCGACCACGACCTACAAAACGAGCAGTCACCCAAGGTTGCCCTTTGATGCAAGGCTATCTCGAAACGGCGGACCACCTAAACTCGCGGCAGTTCTTGATTGCGATCAAGAAGCTGGCGGACACGCTGGCCTACGGCACGGACAAGTCGCCGTTCCTGGGGTCCGGGATCGAGTACGCCCAATCGCGGCTCTACCAGTGGGGCGATTCGATCCGGTCGATTGATTGGAAGATCACCGCACGCACTGGGAAAGTGTTCGTGAAGGAGTACGAAGCGCCGAAGTGCTTGCCGTGCTACATGCTGTTGGACACGTCGGCGTCAATGACTGTTTCCTCCGGCAAACGCAGCAAGTACGGCACGGCGGTTCACATCGCGGGCGGGTTGGCGTTTGCGTGTTTGGACCGCGTCAGTCCGGTCGGCGTGCTTGGTGTTGGTGGCCGCGATTTTCGGATGAAGCCAAGTTTATCGCGCGGGCAAATTCTGCAATGGCTCCATCGGCTCCGGACGTTTCGCTGCGACGAACCGACCACCCTAGCCCGCCGGATTGCGGAACTGGCACCGACGCTAACGAGCCGGTGCTTGATTATGGTCATCAGCGATTTGCACGATGACGGTGCGGTGCCCGCCCTCAAGTTACTGGCTCAACAGCACGACTGCATGGTGCTGCAACTGCAAGACCCCGCCGAGAACGGCGTGCGTGGCGCCGGGTTCTTAAAAGCTGGCGAAGCGGAGACGGGGCGGGTGTTCGTGACCCGCGCCAACCGCCGGTGGGTGAACACCGACAACACCGCCCGCGAACTGAAACGCGCCGGCGTCGATCACCTACTCATCCGCACCGATCAACCCTTCGCCGCCAACTTACGAAACTTCCTGAAGGGCCGCACCGGCATTGCCCGAGGGACGCGGTGATTGGCGATTCTTGTAGGTCGTGGTCGAGGCTTGGCGAGGCCCGACAGGAACGAGCGAAGGGTACTGGATCAGCATTTTATTCGGTAGCAGTCGAGTGTCGGGCCTCGCCAAGCCTCGACCACGACCTACAAGTCGATGCCGACAACTAGGAGAAGCCGATGGCATGGTGGAGGTTAGTCAGTCTTGTGCTGGGCTTCGTCACATTCGTGTCGCAGGGCACACTCGGCGCCCAGGAAGCCACGGTTGGGATGCCGGTGAAGATTGCGCAACTGATGCTGCCGGGGCCGGAGTTGGAGGCGAAGCCGATTGACAGTCGCAAGGCGCCGTTGGTGTTGCGGGTCGTCAATGTGTACCCGCACGGCACGGATTTTCGCTACGACTTCGAGTGGTACGGGCTGGAACCGGGCAGCTACGACCTGCGTAATTTCCTTCAGCACAAAGACGACAAACCGGCGACGAACTTGCCGAGCATTCCCGTGACAGTGATCCCGGTCCGCCCGCCTGGGCAGGTAGAACCGAACCCGCTCACCATCGACGACGGGCCACGGGTCGGGGGCTATCGGTTGCTGTTGTGGATCGGCGGCGGTGCGTGGGGAATCGGGCTGTTGGCCATCGTGTTGTCGTTCTTTTTCCCGCGGACCCGCAAAGCTGTGGGGCCTACTGACAAGCCGTTGTCACTGGCCGATCGGCTCACGCCGTTGGTCGAAGGCGCGATTGCGGGGAGGCTTTCTGAAGCGGAGTTGGCGAAGCTGGAACGCGGGCTGTTTACCTATTGGCG
>JANLRE010000290.1:0-1714 GCA_031368205.1 Fimbriiglobus sp.
ACTCGTGACGACCCCCGGAAGTGGGTCAGTTCCTGCTGAAAGACTTTTTGATCGCCGCCACGATTCTCGACACCCAATCGAACTTGGGCCGGCGGAATCGGGAACTGGGGTGAGTAATAGGCAAATGTGGGCACGGCGCCATAGAAGATGTACGCGCGATCGTCGGGTTGCCACTGGGCGTGCATCCGGGCCACGACTTCCCGTGTGTCCTCGGCGTGAATCGGCCGCTTGATGTGCCAGTTGCATTCCGCGATGGGCGCCACGAACAGCACCGCTAACACGACGACCCCAGCCAAGGGGGAAAGACCCCGCAACCGTTCGACAATCAACGCCGCACCGTGGGCGACAACTAACAGCATCGCCGGGACCGCGAACAATAACAGACGCCCCGCGAAGGGGTACTTGTGTAATCCGGACGCCAACATGGCCAACATCAACGGCGTCACCAACGCGACCAATAACCGCCAATCCGTTTTCGCAAACAGCACGCCGCCGACCAAAAAACAGCCGGCCGCAAGCCCGCCGCCACCGAAATCACTGGAGGCCAGCCCACCAGGTTTATCAAAAAACTCCAGGAAATGATGCACGATCCACGCAAAATCGCCGGGGCGTGTCGGGGGCAACGGGAGGAACTTCCCCGCCCAGTAATCCAGCAGGTATTGGTTCATCCCCAGTTTGCGGGTGAAGAAGAAATAGCAAAGTCCAAAGCTCGCCGTCCAAACCGCAACGATTGCCAAGCGTGAGCAACACGCCCCGCGATCCCGTCGCACGATTGCATCCGCAAGGGCTGCAACGCCGAGACCACCCAACACAAATGCCGCCGGGTGCGAAAACCAAACGGCCACCGCACCGGCAATTGCGAAGCCGATCAACCGCCATCGTCCCGCTTCGCCCCGCCACACCGGCAACCCGACGGCCATCAAGCCGACCGCAATCGCCGCATCCAGTTCGTACTGCTTGAACTCGGCGGAGTACCCGATCAGAAACGGTGACAACGCAAACAAGCACACCGCAATCCGGGCGGCTTGTTGGGAGAGGGCTTGGTACGCTAACTTCGTGAACACAATAACGCTCGCCAAACCGGCCAGTAACGAACTTCCACGCAGTGCGTATTCACTCCCGCCGAATGCCACAACCATCGCTTTGCTCATCAACAAATACCCAACCGGGGCACCCTGATTCAGATCGAGCGGTTGCAGTAACTCCGCCGGCGTGCGATAGACAACATTTAGCGCCAACATCGCCTCATCAATCCAAAGCGACTGATTGCGCGCGTAAGCAAAGACACGCAGCCCGATGCCGACGATCACCGACACGGCAACGAGAATCTGCGGAAGGGTGGAGTACCAAAACCGACTACGCTCGGGCGCAGGTGGATCGGTCGGGGATTGAATAACGATCGGCGTTCTGAGTTCGACTGAGTGAAGTCGGTTCCGGTCCGTAGCTTGGTGCATAACCCTGATGTTCCGTGGCAAAAGTCAGTCATCGACCCATTGGCGAAGGGGCGAATCGTACCAACTTCCGGAAATAGCCGTCAACCCCGCCCGGATTGGACTCCAAAATGTTTGCACGAAGTGGGTGGATTAAGTAAATAGATGTTACGCAGTTGCCATGTTTGGGAGCAGGATGAAGGGTTTGGCGAGGTAGGCTCGCAGGGCGTCGTTGATGATCGATCTCTTGGTGGCGAACCAACTGATCCCGCGTTGGAAGCAAT
>JANLRE010000491.1:0-1632 GCA_031368205.1 Fimbriiglobus sp.
CCCTGGGCTAATGGAACAACCCCGTTGGGGTTGAAAACAAACTGGCCGAATTGCGGTGACCTATTGGATTTCTCTTTGCCTACGAGTCGCTGTGGTGGAAACGGTTTTAGAAAATCCAGTGAATTGAGTTGGCCCCGATTAAGGATGCCTATGCCGATCTTCACGATTGCCCGCAAAGACTTGCGCCTGTTGCTACGCGACCCCCGGTCCGCCGTGATTTTGCTGTTGATGCCATTAATCTTGATGTTGATCCTCGGGTTAACCCTGGGTCGTGCATTCGGTGAGAAACCAGACTCGAAGATTCGCATCTCGATCGTCGTGGAAGACACAGGATTGTTGGACGATGCCAAGCGAGATTTTCCGCCCAAGGCGTGGTCCGAAATTCTGATCGACGACTTGGCCGACACCGCCAACATCAAGGTCGAGCGGATCGCCACGCGGGCCGAAGCCGAGAAACTGGTGCGGCGTGGGGACCGCTCCGCCGTCGTCGTGTTGGGGCCGGAGTTCAGCAACCGGGCGCAGCGCTGTTCGTTCGTTGGCGGCGAGTTCAAAACGAATCCGATCAACCCCCTGTTCCGGGACGGTGTGAAAGCCCAAGAGCTTGATATCGAGTTCATCACGAATCCGAGTCAGCCTGTGGGCACGTCGGTAATTCAGCAGGTCATCCAAGTCAGTTTGTTGCGGGTGATTATTCCGTGGATGATCGGGCAAGCCTTCGACTTGATCGGCACGCCGAAGTTCATGGACAAGATGCAAGAGAAAATTCCTGCCCTCAGCTTGGCCTACGCAGTGCCCGGTTTTTCCAAGAAGAGTCTCGGCGACGGCATCCGTCGGGGCATCGGCGACTTTTTCTCGGAGTACGATTTCAATGCCAAAACCTGGGCGGGGTTGACCGAGGCCAAGAAGAACAAGCTGGTCCGCGAGACCACGCCCACGCCGCGTCGAGAGGACAACCGCACCGTTTATACCGACCCCAGGAGCGTGCAATATCAAACGCTCGTCCCTGGTGCCGTGGTCACGTTTGCGTTTTTCCTAGTGCTAACGGTGGGGTGGTTGTTCGTCGCCGAGCGCCGACATGGCACGTTAGTCCGGCTACGCCTCGCGCCGATTTCCCGTGGGGAAATCCTCATCGGCAAGATGCTGCCGTGCTTAGTGATCTCGTTGATTCAAGGTTTCTTCCTGCTGATCTGCGGCAAGCTCATCTTCGGCATGACGTGGGGTTCGCAACCGTGGCTGCTGATCCCTGTGGTGGTCTGCACGTCGTTCGCAGCCGTGGGGTTGTCGATGTTCGTCGCGGGTCTTGCGAAAACCGAAACGCAAGTCGCGGTTTACGGCACGCTGTTGGTGCTTGTTCTAGCCGGCATCAGCGGCTCCATGCTCCCCCGAGAAATGCTGCCCGATAACATCCGCCAACTGAGCCTACTTACTCCCCACGCCTGGGCATTGGATGCGTATGCCCAACTGCTCAACCCGGACAACGTCGCACCCCAAGTCGAACAAATCGGCACGGCGTGCTTCGTGCTGACGCTGTTCGGCTTGGGTCTATTGGCGTTATCCTGGCTGGTGATGAAGTTGGATTAAAGCCGGGTGTTTATCACGTATCTTGTAGGTCGTGGTCGAGGCTTTGCGAGG
>JANLRE010000308.1:0-1653 GCA_031368205.1 Fimbriiglobus sp.
CACCGCGGCCCCGCGTCGGCCACGACTTACGGTAGCTTGATCGAAACCTCTTGTTTGCCCCCGTTGCAAATCAGCACCAACGTCACTTCGTCGCCGGGTTTCTTCTCGCGTAGTGCATATGTGAGCAAATCGGTTTCGCGCAGGATGTCGGTTCGGCCATCGAAGCCGACGAGGATGTCACCCTTGCGGACCCCGGCTTTGTGGGCGATGTCGTGCGGGGAGAATTGCCCGACGTGTTGAATTAGGAACCCCATCTTCTCCGGGGCCAGTTTGAGCGGCACGCGATCTTCGTCGGGCAACTCGACGGGGAACATGCCGCCCAATGCTTTTCGCCGTAGCCCCCACGAGCTCGCCCGCCAGGAAATGTCGTCCCGCTGACGCCAGCCCTTTGACAATTTCAGGCTGACGTCCATTGGCTTTCCGGCCCGCGTGACCTCGGCTTTGATCGTCGATGCGACCGATGGCGTGTGATGCAATACCCATTGCACGTCGGCGATGGAAAGCAACGGCTGCCCCGCCAACGTGCGGATCACGTCCCCTTCTTGGAACCCCGCTCTTGCCGCATCGCTTCCGGTCTCGACTTTCTGCACGGTGGCTTTTTCTTTCGGGTCGAGAATCAAGCCGAGTGCTTTCGGGTGCGGGTACGGAAAGAGCAGGTCATCGGAGATGGCCGCTTTCTTGGCAAAGGCCTGTTCGCGGACGGCTTCGCCGATCTGGTGGCAGTGGATGCAGCTCGGCACGACCTTGCCTACATAGTCGATGGTCGATTTGTACCGGGATTTCAGCGTCGGGAAGAGTTCCGGGCGTGCGAACTCCGGCGTCGGTCCCCGTTTGGCGGCGAGGGAATCTTTGACCTTGGGGAAGTCGTTGTGCAACTCCAGCGCCCCCTGCATCGCCTTCGCCAAGCCATCGACGGACACGTCCCCGATCCAGTTTTTGCGGTGCGACCGGGTGCCGAACCGACCGTAGATCGTGCCGTCTTCCCGGAAGAAGAACACGGCAAAGGATTGATCGGTATCGAATTGGAACAGCGAGAGATCGAGGCCGTTCGTGGAAACGACTCGGAGGTTCACAAACTTCTCCAAGAGTGGCTTGATGCGTTCATCGGCGTCGATCAGTTCGTCATCGAGCTTCACGCATTCCTCACACGGCAGGCACCGCAGCACCGCGACAATCGGTTTACCAGTTCGCTTGGCTTCCGCGAAGGCTTTGGGCACGTCGTTGTAAATCCACTTCCCGTCCGCCTCGACTTTCTTTTTGTCGTCGCGGACTTTGTCTTCGCGCGACTGCGCTGAGGCGGTGGCTGCGATCAGCACCGATAAAAACGTGGTGAATAGGAAGTGACGGACCATGACGATGCCCTGGGGTGGTGTGAAGTGTCGGTGTTACCAGGGTTACAAGAAAAGCTCCGACCGGCCACTGCGGAGTGGCCGGGCGGAGCTTTTAGGGTCTGGCAAATTATTATGGCGTGTGTGATTTCGGCCCTGAAGGGGACGTTCTACTAGCCCAGGGCCATGCCCTGGGTGCCGGTTCCCAGGGCATGGCCCTGGGCTGACAGAACGTCCCTTTCAGGGTGGCGAACCGCGATAGCCGGTCGCGTAGCCCGCGGTATTGAGACCTGCCAGCCGGTCGCGTTCGTGTTGCATAAGCAAT
>JANLRE010000349.1:0-1573 GCA_031368205.1 Fimbriiglobus sp.
GTCGGTGACCGCTATTTCGGCGAACTCGTTGTCCGGCGTGATCGCAGTCGTCACGGTGATGTGCGGTTGGTCACAACTCTCGACCGCATCGACGGCATTGCTCAGAAGATTCAACAGCGCCCGGTGGATGCCATCGGGGTCGCAAACCACCGTCGGCAACGTGACCGGGTGCCATTCGATGAGGACGCCGCTGCGATCAGCACGACCGCGAACGATGTCGATTACGTCTGCTGCCAGTGACAGCAGGTCAGTGGGTTCGAGTAGCGGTTCGCGTTCCTTGGAGTAGTTGAGCATGTCCAGAATCAAATCGTCGATGCGCGCCTGATTCTTCTCGACCAGCCGCCAACCCTTGGTCAGCATCTCGCGGTCGTCACCATCCAAACCCATGCGGACCATGTCACTGCCGAAGCGGACGCCTTGCATGATGTTCTTGATGTGGTGCGACATCGCGGCAATCGTCTGGCCGATCGCGGCGAGGCGCTCGGACTGTACAAACGCTTGATAATAGCGTGTTTCTTCGATGGCGAGTGCGGCTTGGTGGGCTATCGCCACGGCGAGCATCAGGTGATCTTCAGTGAATTTCGTCACTGCCGTGCGGAGCGAATCCGTGCCACCGATCTCCAGAAAAATCACCCCCACGGTTTCGTGGCGGCCTTTCATTGGCACGCAAATCACTTCACGGATCTGGTGCTTCACGATACTTTCGCCACGGCGAAACCGATCATCCGTTCCCGCGTCCGACACCAGTACGCCTTGCTTTTCTTTCAGCACATAATCAATCACGGTGCGGCTGACGATGAACTCCTGCTTCGTCCCGGTCAGCGTGCCGCGCGAGCGGACTGCCTTCGGCATCAACTCGCCACTCTCCGAATCAGTGAGCATCACGCAACCGTGATCCGCCTCCGTGGTTCGCAAGACCAAATCCATGATGCGACCAAGCAATTCGTCCACGTCGAGAATCTGACTGACGGCTGTGGTGGCTTCGTACATGACGCGGAGATTGGCGAGCCGACCTTGCAACCACTCCGTGGTCGCGCCATCGGGGCGGCGCAAGATTTGACTGCCGGCGTCGGCGGCGACCGTTCGCAAAATCGCGGAGGCGAACTCGGCGGGCGGTTGAAGAATCAAACGGGTTCGATCCGCGTTGTCCTGACTCAGGGCGTCCGTGGTGAACACCAGCACCGTGTCGCCGACTGCGATTTGATCCCCGGCACGCAAGTCAATCACTTGCACCAACCGGCCGTTCACCTGCGTGCCATTGCCGCTTTCGAGGTCGAAGAGTTGATGCCCGGTGCCCGATTCGCGGATTTCCAGATGCCGCCGCGACACCCGGTTGTCAGTGAGTTGAATTTCGTTGCCCGAGTGACGCCCGATTGTCACCGACGGTGCGACGAGGGGAAATTGCTTCCCCACGTCCGCACCCGAAAGCACGACGAGTTTCGGCACGGTGTACTCCGCGTGAGCCTCAATCCGATTTGTAGGTCGTGGTCGAGGCTTTGCGAGGCCCGACATGAACGAGTGACCGGACCAAACTCACCCGTTTGATCGTCGGCAGTCACGTGTCGGGCCTCGC